>JAUNIK010000189.1 GCA_030523505.1 Prevotellaceae bacterium
ACGTAATCTTCCTCTCAGCTGACGCATTCGGTGTACTTCCTCCAGTATCTATCCTTACACCTGAGCAGACACAGTACTACTTCCTCTCTGGTTTCACCGCAAAACTTGCAGGTACAGAGCGTGGTATTACAGAACCAACTCCAACATTCTCTGCTTGCTTCGGTCAGGCATTCTTGGAGTTGCACCCAACAAAATATGCTCAGGAACTCGTTAAGAAGATGGAGAAGAGCGGTGCTAAGGCTTACCTCGTTAACACAGGTTGGAACGGTACAGGCAAGCGTATCTCAATTCCTGATACACGTGGTATCATCGACGCTATCCTCGACGGTTCAATCCTCAACGCTCCAACAAAGCACATCCCTTACTTCAACTTCGAGGTTCCAACTCAGTTGAATGGTGTTGCTTGGGGTATCCTCGATCCACGCGATACTTATCAGGATCGTTCTAAGTGGGAGGAGAAGGCTAAGGATCTCGCTGCTCGTTTCATCAAGAACTTCGCTAAGTACACAACAAACCCTGCTGGCGAGGCTCTCGTAGCTGCTGGTCCACAGCTCTAAGCACTTAGCAAAGTCACTAGTTCGAACAATATTCGACTAAATATTGGCGGCATCTCTTCGGAGATGTCGCTTTTTTTTGTGCGTGCAAAATTGCTTATTTTATACTAATAAAATAGGGATTGTACCAAAAATAGGTTAAAAAAGTGCGCTTAACCCGTGAAAAATGCTAATTATAGAATAAAAACCGACATAAATTGAATAATTATCAGTAACTTTGCATGTTAATTATAAATAAATTCGGATAAATGAGAAATTATATATTATCGATAGCACTGTTTGCATTGACCGTTATCTCACTGTCGTCATGTCTTGGCGATGGTGATACAATTGTCTACAATGATGATGCCGCAATCACAAGTTTCAGTCTCGGAACCCTCAATGCCTACTACCATACCACAGCAAAGGATGGCTCTGACAGTATCTATAAGCGCACCATCAATTGCTCAAGCTATGTTATGTCTATCGACCAGGAGCGTGGCCTCATTTGGAACAATGACTCCCTTCCTACACATGTGGACCTCTCGGCAGTTATCTGCACAGTAAATGCAAAGAACGGCGGAACAATTGCCATCAAGAGCCTCACAAGCGATTCGCTTTCTACTTACAAGAGCAGCGACTCTATCGACTTCCGCAATCCTCGTGAGTTCCAGGTTTACAATGTGTTGAGTACAGGCTTGCGTAAATATACCGTGAAAGTCAACGCTCATCAGGAAGATGGTGACTCGTGCGTATGGACCAAGGTTACAACCGGCAATACACAGGTTGCTGCACTTTCTGATATGAAGGCATTGAATCTTGGTGAAAACATCTATCTCTTCGGAACACTGAATGGTGATGGTAAGGTTTATATGTCGGCAATCGGCGATGGTGCAAACTGGACAGAACTTGCTACAAATCCTGCTCTCACCGTTGAGGCTTGCAAGAATGTTGTTTTGAAGAACGATAAGTTCTATACACTCTTCGATGGCAAGCTGTGCACATCGGCAGATGCTGCAAACTGGCAGTTGGTTTCTGAGAATGCTTTGAACAGCATTGTTGCTGCTTCGGCTTCACGCATTTATGCAACTGATGCAGAGGGCAAGCTCATCTCTTCATCTGACAACGGAATCAATTGGGAGGCAGAGGCACTCGACGCTGATGCATCATACTTCCCAACAGAGGGCATCTCTTACGCTTGCCACTCCCTCCGCACTGACGCAACAGCCGAGAAGATTGTCCTCATCGGTAACCGCTCTGTTGAGAACTATCCTAATGATAAGTACTCTATGGTATGGACAAAGGTCGAGGAGACTAAGGACGGTTCGCGCAATCATGCATGGAACTTGGTGGAGGCTGATCCACTGGACAAATATAATGCACCTCGTGCAGAGAACTGGCAGATTGTAAACTATGATGGAGTCAACATCAAGGGTATCTGCGGCAAGGGCATCGGTGCAAGCACAGAGGTTGCTCTCAGCAAGATCTACAACAGTGGTGATGATGGTATCACTTGGATCAACGATTCTGTTATGGGCAAGCCTGCAGAGTTGTCTTCACAGGCTACTTCATTCGCTATGACTGCCGACAAGGCAAACTCACTGTGGATTATCTGCGGTGGTACAGGTGATGTGTGGAAGGTACGCATCAACCGTCTCGTGTGGAAGAAGGCTGACGCTTGGTTCAAGGAGTAATAATCCTTTAGGAAGATTTACGATTCACCTCTAAAAGGAAATGAGAAAGACAATAGCCATATTCATCCTCAGCCTCGTCTCGATGCTTTCGTTCGCGCAGAGCGAACCGGAGTATCTCATGGAGATTGGTGCTGGAGCTGGCCTTATGTCTTACGAGGGCGATTTCAACGGAAGTGTCTTTGGCAATATGCAGCCATCGGCTTCTATTGTTCTTCGCCGCCTTCTGAATCCTCGTCAGGGTTTCAAGCTCCAGTTGGGCTACGGCAAACTCAAGGGTTCGGCTGCTAACATAAACACTTTCTATCCTGAATACCCAAGTGCAGGTGATGATGTTTACAGTTTCAGCAATAGCCTCGTTGACCTCAACGCAACCTATGAGTATAACTTCTGGCCTTTCGGTACAGGTAAGGAATACAGAGGTGCAAAGCGACTCACACCATATATCTTCGGTGGTATCGGTTGCACTTTTGTCACTGGTCATGATAATAATGCATTTACAATGAACCTGCCCGTGGGCGCAGGCGTGAAATATAAGTTAGGTGACAGACTCAATGTCAATATCGACTGGACCATGCATTTCACTATGAGCGATAAGCTCGACGGAGTAGCCGATCCGTATCTCATTGATCGAAGCGGCCTCTTCAAGAATGCCGACTGCTATTCTGCACTGATGGTCACATTCAGTTACAGTTTCATGGAGAAATGTCGTGTCTGCCACAATCAAGACGAATAATATACTATTATGATAGAATTGGATAAGGAACGCATACCTGAGCATATTGCCATCATCATGGATGGTAACGGTCGCTGGGCAACAGAAAGAGGTAAGGAACGAAGCTTCGGTCATCAGGCTGGAGTGGAGACAGTACGACGCATCACATCAGAGTGTACACGCCTTGGAGTGAAGTATCTTACCCTTTATACCTTCTCTACCGAGAACTGGAACCGCCCTGACGATGAGATTGCGGCACTCATGGGATTGGTACTCTCATCACTCGAGGATGAAATCTTCATGAAGAACAATGTGCGTTTCCGTGTCATTGGCGATGTTAAGCGATTGCCGGATGTAGTGCAGCAGAAACTCCGCGAAACAGAGGAGCATACAGCAAATAACGATAAGATGACTATGGTTGTGGCATTGAGCTATTCTTCTCGCTGGGAGATTACAAAGGCAATGCAGGACATCGCTGAGGAGATTTCTGAGGCAAATGCTAATGGTAGCCATATTCACCCGACAGAGATTACTGAGGATATGATCAACAAGCACATGCAGACCAACTTCATGCCTGATCCTGACCTCCTCATCCGTACTGGTGGTGAACTTCGTATCAGCAACTATCTCCTTTGGCAGATTGCCTATTCGGAACTCTATTTCTGCGATACATACTGGCCTGACTTTGCTGAGGAAGACCTCCACAAGGCAATAGCAAGTTATCAGAGTCGCCAGCGTCGTTTCGGAAAGACTGAAGCACAGGTGGAAGAAGAAAACTCTTAATCCGAATCCTGACTACTATATAACCTCTCAATAAAGCAAATTATCACGAGATGAATAAAATAAGCAAAATACTCTGTCTTGTAGCTGTCAGCCTCCTCTCGGCAGTGCAGCTTTCGGCTCAGGACAAGATTGTTAATCCAGACATTTCTTACGCAGCCAATCCTCGCACCTGTACCATTGCTGGTATTGAGGTGTCGGGTATCGAAGGCTATGAGGACTATATGCTTACCAGTATCTCAAACCTTTCCATCGGTCAGGAGATATCTGTCCCTGGTAATGAGATTACCAATGCGGTGAAGCGTTTCTGGCGTCATGGATTGTTCTCGAATGTGTCTATCTCAGCCGACTCAATCATCGGCCGTGACATTTATCTGCATTTCCATCTGACAGCCCTTCCTCGCGTGTCGGAAATCAACTACTACGGTCTGAAGAAGTCGGAGCGTGAGGATATGCAGGAGAAACTGGGTATGCTCAAGGACTACCAGATTACTCCAAGTATGATTTCCCGTGCGAAGATCCTTGCAAAGAAGTATTTCGATGACAAGGGCTTCAACGATGCCGAGATCACTATCATGCAGCACGATGATATCTCGCGCAAGAACTATGTCATCCTCGATGTCACTGTCGACAAGAAGATGAAGAAGCGTGTGAAGACAATCATCATCGATGGTAATGAGCAACTCTCCGACTCAAAGCTCAAGGGTGGACTCTTCAAGAAGGGTGCTTTCTCGAAGACTCATGAGGTGAACAAGCTTTCTACATTCCTGAAATCAAAGAAATTTACTCCTGAGCGCTGGGCTACCGATAAGAAGAAACTCATCGAGAAGTACAACGAGTATGGCTATCGTGATGCTCATATCCTCGAGGATAGCGTCTGGAGTGTCGATGACAAGCATGTTGGAATCTATGTAAAGGTCGAGGAGGGTATCAAATACTACATCCGCAACATCAAGTGGGTGGGTAATACCATCTATCCTACTGATAAGTTGAACGATGTCCTTGGCATGAAGAGTGGTGATGTGTATAACCAGAAACTCATGAACAAGCGTCTTTCTGAGGACGAGGATGCCGTTGGTAATGCATATTGGAACAATGGTTATCTGTTCTACTCTCTCGATCCTGTTGATGTCAACATCGTTGGTGACTCTATCGATGTCGAGATGCGTATTCAGGAAGGTCCTCAGGCACATATCAACCGTGTGCGCATCGCTGGTAACGACCGTCTCTACGAGAATGTAGTTCGCCGTGAGATGCACACCAAGCCGGGCGACCTCTTCTCAAAGGAGGCTCTCCAGCGTACAGCACGTGAGTTGGCGTCTATGGGACACTTCGACCCTGAGGCTGTCAACCCTGATGTAAAGCCTGACTATGAGAATGGTACTGTAGATATCAACTGGAACCTCGAGCAGAAGTCGAACGACCAGATTGAGTTCTCACTTGGTTGGGGACAGACTGGTGTCATCGGTAAGGTTGGTTTGAAGTTGAACAACTTCTCAATGGCGAACCTCTTCAAGAAGAATGCCGAGCACCGTGGTATCATGCCTATCGGTGATGGTGAGACAATGTCAATCTCTGCTCAGACCAATGGTACATACTATCAGTCATATAATGTAGGCTACTCTACTGGCTGGTTCGGCGGTAAGCGTCCAATCCAGTTCTCGGTAGGTCTCTACTACTCAAAGCAGACCGACGTGTCAAGTACATATTATAACAGTGGTTATATGAACAACTACTATAACTATATGTACGGTTACGGTAACTCATATTACAACAACTATGAGAACTACTACGACCCTGACAAGTATGTACAGCTCTTCGGTGCTTCACTCGGTTGGGGTAAGCGTCTGCGCTGGCCTGATGACTACTTCGTATTCTCGGCACAGCTTGCGTTCACTCGCTATATGCTGAAGAACTGGCGCTACTTCCTCATGACCAACGGTGCTGCAAACAATGTCAACTTGAGTCTCTCGTTGAGCCGTACCTCTACCGACAACCAGTTGTTC
>JAUNIK010000190.1 GCA_030523505.1 Prevotellaceae bacterium
AGGATATTTTGATCTAATATAGTAACTCTGTGCCAAATAGTATATCATTGCCTTTTTTTTAGGTGAAAAATGGATTAATATTATGATGAAGGCTTTTAGCCTTTGTTGCCTTGTCGCATATTCATTGCTCTAGAGTTGACTCTATTTCAATGAATCTGCCTCCAATGCCACTCTTGATCTTTGATCTTCGAGTGCATCATAATATTAATCTAAAATCGCTGTCGCAGCAAAATATTTAAAAATCTGTTCAAGTGCCAATTTTGGGAATATTTGCATTGTTGACCTATGTCAATGCCACTTTTTTTTAATAAATTGAAAATTTATCGCTCTTTTTCTTCGTTTTCTTTAAAAAATGTTATACCTTTGTAGAGATTTTAGGTGCTTTGCTTACGAAGAGCATTACGCTGACCTGAATATTAACAACTTAAACTCTCAAGAAACAATTTATAAACCGTATATTAACAACCAAAACTAGAAAAAAAGTATGAAGAAATCTCTGATTCTCGTTGCTATGGTAGCTTTGGCTTCATTCGCCAAGGCACAGACAGCTGAAATCTTTCAGCCATACAAAGCAACCGATCTCCGTCTTCCTTCCGTTCCAGTAATCGTGTCCGACCCTTATTTCTCAATCTGGAGTCCTTACGACAAGTTGAACGAGGGTAGCACCCGCCATTGGGACAACGATGAAAAGCCAATCGACGGTCTTCTCCGCGTTGACGGAACAACTTATTGTTTCATGGGCAACGGCACACACGAAGTGTTCGAGTCAGTACTGCCAATGGCCGACGAAGGTCCTTGGGAGGCAAAGATGACACGCCGCCAGCCAGCAGAAGGATGGGAAAAGCCTGATTTCGATGATTCTAAATGGCGTGACGGTCGTGGCGCATTCGGCACAAACGATCAGGAATTCGTTCACACCCCTTGGAGAGACACCAACTCCGACCTCTATCTCCGCCGTACATTCGAGTTGACAGAAGCCGACCTCCAGAACGACCTCTACATCATCTATTCACACGACGATGTGTTCTATATGTATGTTAACGGTGTGAAGGTAGCCGATACCGGCGAGACATGGGTGAACGGTGTTCGCCTCAAGGTGAAGAAGGAATGGCTCAAACCAGGTAAGAACGTCATCGCTACTCATACACACAACACCACTGGCGGTGCCTACACCGACTTCGGTATTTTCAAGAATGTATCACAGAAGATCGACAACCTCCAGTTTGCAGAGCAGAAGAGCGTAGATGTACTTGCATGTAACACATATTATACATTCAAGTGCGGTCCTGTAGAACTCGACCTCGTGTTCACAGCGCCACAGATCATCAACGACTACGATCTCCTTTCATCGCCAATCAACTACATCTCATATCAGGTACGTTCAATCGACCAGAAAGCCCACAATGTGCAGTTCTTCCTCGGTGCAAGTCCACTCATTGCAGTGAACAAGGCCAACCAGGCAACCGTTTCTACCATTGAGGTGAAGAAGGGCATCACATACGCAAAGACCGGTACAGTAGAGCAGCCAATCCTTGCAAAGAAGGGCGACCATATCTGCATCGACTGGGGATACCTCTATCTGCCAGATGTAAACGGTACAGTATGTATCGGTAAGGAAGACGCAGTGAAGGCACAGTTTGCAAAGACCGGTGCTCTCCCTGCAACAGAATGCAAGATTTTCTCTCGCAAGCCATCGCAGATGCCAGTCCTGGCTTATGTTCATGACTTCGGCAATGTGGAAGTTGACCGCAGCTTCACCCTCATCGGCTACGACGAGATTGAAGATATCCAGTACATGTACAAGAACTACAAGGGCTACTGGGCACACGAAGGTAAGATCACAATCTTTGATATGTTCGAGCGTCTTGCATTGGAATATAGCACAATCATGGATCGTTGCCGCAAGCAGGACAAGACCATCTATGATGACGGTCTTGCAGCAGGTGGCTTGAAGTATGCAGAGTTGCTCTCAGGCACATATCGCCATGTCAATGCAGCCCACAAGCTCTTCAAGGATGACGAAGGTCACCTCCTGTTCTTCTCTAAGGAGAACGACTCTAACGGTTGTGTCAACACCGTTGACCTCACCTATCCAGAGGCGCCACTCTACCTTGCTTACAACCCACAGTTGGAGAAGGGTATGATCACTTCTATCCTCGAATACGAGGCAACAGGTCGCTGGCCATACGCTTTCGCAGCTCACGACCTCGGTACATATCCACATGCTAACGGCAATGTATATGGCGACCCACGCCGCAACGACGGTTCTACAATGCCACTCGAGGAGAATGCAAACATCATCACTCTTGCTGCTATCATAGCAAAGCTCGACGGCGATTTGAACTATCTCCGCAAGTATTGGGATATCCTCACACTCTGGAACAAGTACCTCGTTGAGTACGGAAAGGACCCAGCAAACCAGCTCTGCACCGACGACTTCAAGGGTTTCTCATCACGCAACTCTAACCTCGCAGTGAAGGCTACAATGGGTATCGCTGCTTATGCAGAGATGGCAAAGATGCTCGGCGACGAGGCAGCATACGAGCAGAATATGAAGATTGCCAGCGAGTTTGCTCATTACTTCGTTGATCATGCCAAGTCTTCAAACGGCAAGTTCTACCGCATGGAGTTCGACGGCAAGGATACCGACTGGAGTTTGAAGTACAACATGGTTTGGGATCAGCTCTGGGGCTGGAACCTCTACAACGACAAGTACACAGGCGATGTCATTGCAAAGGAAATAGCATTCTATCTGACCAAGCTCAACAAGTACGGTGTGCCACTCGATTCACGTGATGACACAACAAAGGGTGACTGGGTAGCATGGACAGCAGCAATGGCTACAAATATCAAGGACTTCCAGAAGATTATGGACATCGAGTACAACTTCGTCAACGAGACTGTTACCCGCTGGCCAACATCCGACTGGCATCACACAGAGAAGAACAACGCCCGCGGCTTCCGTGCCCGTTCGGTTCTCGGTGGATACTGGATGCAGGTTCTTGCAAAGAAACTCGGTACAAAATAATAGAAGTGTTCCCTGCTCCGCTCGAAAGTGTGGGGTAGGGCTACACCTTATTATATATAAGTGAAGAGTGAAAAGTGAAGAGTTAGTGTAACTTCTGTAAGAAAGAAAAGCAAATAATTATAATAACTAATATTAATTTTATTCAAATGAAAATGAACCAGAAAACAATGCGAGTACTTCCAATGAGCATTCTCCTCGGTTTGTTTGCTATCCTTACAATGAACAGTTGTTCGGAAGGCGTTTCAATCGAAGATTACATTGGAGTATCGAAGACGGATCCTTATGATCCTTCGAAGCCTGTTACTGTTTCGGGCTTTACACCTGAGTCAGGTGGTGTTGGACAGCAGATGGTCATTAGCGGTACCAACTTTGGTAATGACACATCTCTTGTTAAGGTTGTTATCGGTGGTAAGGAAGCAGTCCTTGTAAGCGTGAAGTCAGACGTGCTTTACTGCTTCGTGCCATCACACGCATTCTTCAACGATGGTGCTGTTGAGATCACTATCGGTGACAATGCACAGGGTATCAAGGAACAGACCGTTGTTGCAAGCGAGAAGTTCACCTACGAGCGTAAGATGGTTGTAGGTACTCTTTGCGGTTACAGAAACGAGCTCGACGACCAGGGTTGGACAGCGAGCGGTACATCATTCTCTGAAGTTGCAGGTTTCCGCAACGACGGTGTGATGCAGTTCTCTCCTTACAACCACAATCAGCTCTTCGTGGTTTACGACCGTGAGCCAAACTGGGAAGCAGCACATGCTATCCAGCTCATCGACCTTGAGACAGAGACCGTTACCGATGTTCTCTCTCCATCAATGTTCAACAACGAGCGTATGCGTACCATCGACTTCACCGTTGACCCTTATGCTTACAACGAGGACGGTACAAAGATGCAGACAGGCGAGGCACTCGACGAGGATCCTGACTCACCAACCTATGGCTTGGTTATTCCAACATACTTCGGTGATGACCTCTGGGTTCAGAATGCAACTCCTGACATGAAGAAGTGGCGTGAGCACCTCATCGTGACTGTTGACTGTCACAACGACCAGTACACAGCAGCAGCTGTACACATCGTTGACCGTGACCCAACTACCGGTGAGTTCAATCCAAACTCTCCACACCGTCTTCTCGCTGCTTACAACCAGTGTAATGGTGCAGCCGTTCATCCAATCAATGGCGAGATCTACTTCAACTCTTATACAAAGGGTGAGATGCTCCGCCTCGATATGGACAAGTACTGGAAGACTCTTGATCCAAACTATATCCTCAACAACGGTACAGCTTGGAGCCCATACGCAAACCAGAACTTCTACGATCCTAACACAGGCGAGGAGAACGGTAACGGTGCATTCCAGCTTCTGTACAAGATTCAGGATAACGGTTTCGAGTGCCAGATTGATATTCATCCACAAGGTAAGTACGCTTACATCGTGGTTATCAACAAGGATTATATGCTCAAGACCGACTATAATGAGAAGGAAAAGCGCTTCACAGCTCCTTACCAGATTGCTGGTCAGCTTGGTCAGGCAGGTCTCGACGATGCTGTAGGTACAAGTGCTAAACTTGCTCGCCCTTACCAGGGCACATTCGCTCCTAACGATGAGTACATCAAGGAAGGTCGCGATGATATCTACGACTTCTTCTTCTGCGACTCAGGTCGTCTTGGCGAAAAGGACGAGGCTAACCAGAGAATGGGTTCTACAATCCGTGTCTTGACACCAGAAGGTATCGTAAGTACCTACGCAGGTGGTGGTGCAAACACCCATGCTGACGGTCTTGTTTACGGTAGTGAGAACGGTGAGCTCCGCGATGTTGCTCGTTTCCACCGTCCAACAGGTCTTGTAAGTGACCTTACCTACGATGTTGTTGATGCTGCAGGCAAACCAACACGTATCTTCTACATCCTCGATACAGTGAACCGCCAGATCCGTACTATCGGTTATGAGCACGAGGACGAGACAGATCTCGCTCCATCAGACGAGCCTGTCAATGAGTAATCCCACTAAATTAGTAATAATATGAAAAAGTATTTAGCAACACTGTTTATGTTCCTCGGCCTGACAGTCAGCGCCCTGGCACAGAATACAATGGAAGTAGTGGGTACTGTTACCGATGCTTTCGGTGAACCAATCATCGGTGCAAACGTAACTATCAAAGACGCTTCCGGTCTTGGTGCTATCACCGATATCGATGGTAACTACAAGATTAAAGTAAATGAATATCAGACACTCCTCTTCTCTTACATCGGTTTCGAGACAGTAAGCGAACTTGTCAAGCCAGGTATGAACCGCATTGACGTGAAGCTTGCTGAGGAGAAGATCAACGCTGTAGATGAGGTCGTTGTAACAGGTATGGGTACCCAGAAGAAACTTACCCTTACTGGTGCCGTTACCAATGTAAACATGGACGACTTGAAGCACTACAATACTTCAAACTTCTCAAACACTCTTGCCGGTAATGTTCCTGGTATCATCGCATTCCAGTCGAGCGGTCAGCCTGGTAAGAACACCTCTGAGTTCTGGATCCGTGGTATCTCTACCTTCGGTGCCAGCGCTAAGGCTTACATCCTCGTTGATGGTTTCGAGCGTGAGAACATCGATGATATCAACATTGAGGATATCGAGTCATTCTCTGTATTGAAGGACGCTTCTGCAACTGCTATCTACGGTTCGAAGGGTGCTAACGGTGTAATC
>JAUNIK010000191.1:0-2440 GCA_030523505.1 Prevotellaceae bacterium
GATGGCAATTATACCTACGATATCGGTGATGTTGATTACGCCATCAGCATTGACATCTGCAGCTTCAAAGATGAAGTTTGCACCTGTGTAGCCACGGATATAAGCAATAACGGCAACAATATCTGTGATATTAACATTTCCGTCTGCATTAACATCACCTAAGATAAAACTTGAATTCTTGCATACATAAACGACATCAAGCACATCACCATTCTTTAAGTTTTTCACATCAAAGCCTGATGTCTGCTCCTCACCATTAAGAATGTATTTAGTTTCCACAACATCCTCAACACTCTGGTTCAAGGCAAAAGCAGTCACCGTCCCAGCAATTGAAAGATGATACAATTCTGCCGATCCAGTATAAGCCAACGAAGCATTGTTATTGAGTTTGAAACTTACTGGTTCTTTTTCACCATTCTTCTCCACATAAGCGTTTATATGCACATACTCAATCTTGTGAAATCGGAAGTTTGAACCATTATCCGACTCACCAGCAGTCCAATAGCAAAAGCCGTTTCCTTCTGTAGCTCCGCTCCAGTTCAAATACTTGTACTCCGAACCAGTTTCACCCTCAAGAACCCAAAAGTTTGGAGTGTTATTATGCTTTGTAAAAGGGCCAGAAGGCAAGAACGTCATTGCGTCCTCTGCATCGGTAGCAGAAAGATCTGGAGTATTACCAGCAAGATACTTGCCATGCTTCATATTCTGCAAAGTAATCTTGTCCTTACCAACCAATGCAGGCTCCCAAATATACTGAGGGGCATAGAATCCTGTACTTTCCACAGAAGGAAAATCCTTTTTTGAGGATACTGCAGAATTGTCGTCTGAAGCATAAAAATAGAAGTCTGGATATTTGGTGCCTTCTTTCTTGGTGGCACTCATCATGTACTTACCGCCGAACACCAAGTCGCGTCCATCACTATCAGTCATCTTAAGGGAAAAGTCACCATCAATCACCACTGTCACAACACTCTGCTTTGGTACCGAAACGTTTGAAAGACTACTAATACTATATCCCTCACAGCTCCTTGTAGCTGTTGTTATAGTCGCCTTCTTCACGACAACCCCTGATTTTGAAGGAACATTAAGGTTATAAGTTGCGTTGCTCGAACCATTATTTAAGAAGCACACCACTACCTCATTTGCATTTGGACTAACAGCAGCAAGCACATTGGCATTGCTTGTAGAGAGGATCGTATATCCCACCTTAATATTACTGGTCACTTGCTTGCGCACATAGTAGTTAAGGTTACGCCAGTAGTTGTTACTGTCGAACTCATTATTCGAACCACCACACTGGATAGTACTCCACAAAGGATGTGGCTCCATCACCTGCCAGTCGCACCATACCACAGGCTGAAGGTTACGCATATCATCAAACAGTTTCTTGCACAATGTCCACTCACTGGCGCCACTTGACATATCACCAGTCTCACTCATCCAAAGACGCTTGCCTCCATTCTTCACTTTGTCGCGAAGGGATGTGCGCTGGCTATCACTTCCATCGTATGTATGAGTGTTCCACTGAACGACACTATTCAAAACCGTGCCGTCATTCTTATAAGCATCCCAGACTTTACCACTAATTTCAAGGTTTGTTTCATCACTTACAGATATCACTGTTTTCAAGGTAGTCTGAGCCAGTTCAGGGGCGAGGTAGTTCTTGATAAAATTAATCTGGTCTACCGGTTTTACAAAGCATCCCTCCTGCTCACCACTACGCTTCCAATAGTTGTTTGCGTAAGGTTCATTGAAAGGTTCTAGTGTATAGAACTCTATTCCTTCAACTTCCTTAAAATGCTTGCACACATCTACAAGATATCTTGCAAAGTCATCATAATAGCCTGACTTCAAGTTTGTTTCCTGCTCAGGAGCGGAACCAATAAAAGGTTTCTTAGTTGCCTCACTTCCTGACACACAGCCGCTAACAGTCATCCACCAAGGACATGAATTTGAGAATGCCTCTATCTTAAGAATATCCTCCTTACCATACACCTTTGCCTTCGCAACAATAGCCCGGAGCATCTTAATCTGCGCTATATCTGCGTCCCAATCGTAATTCCAATCATCTTTTATAGGCAAGAAGCCTTTCATTTCTGCACGCAATCCCTTTCCGTTCTGCATGTGATGCTTATCGCAATGAGCGTTACTTGGATCATCACCACCAGGGATGTTATAGCGGAACACATTGTAGTTCAAGCCATCAGGACTAACCAACCAGTCGGCGATTTCATTAATCTTTGCATCATCCCACTGACCTGCCTGTGCAGCCCACCAGCAGAGACTCACGCCCCAACCTTCTACGGTCTGCAGACGGTTCGACGGATTGATGGTGACTGCAGTCTGAGCCTTGCCTCCGAGAGCAAAAGCACATAGCATTACAGCCATCACCAAACGTTTCATGTTTGTCAACATAAGATTCTTTTCCCTTTAAATTGTG
>JAUNIK010000191.1:2450-5698 GCA_030523505.1 Prevotellaceae bacterium
ATTGTGAGTTATTACTTCCTGTAGATTATATTTAATATAAACATTTTGCAAAATTACCAAAAAAAACGGACATGACAAAAAAGAGGCAATCACTTTTTATGATTGCCCCTTACAATTATCGTTTATCAACAGGATAGCCAAATAATTATCTAAATATTTGATTACCACTACTCCTCTCCTTTTTGCGCCGAGCGATTGTTAACGTGATTACTCGTCTTCCTCGTTCCAGAGATCCCACTTAGCGAATGAATCTCCTTCGCCCCACTCGCCTGTTCCAGGAGTTGTATCAATATCTTCGCTCAGAGAAAGGAGATGATTTGTATTCATCATCTTTACCTCCATCTGAGGTGCCATATATATCTTCATAATCTTAATCGTTCTTTAAAGTTATTACTTCACCAGTACCTTTTTACCGTTCTTGATAATGATACCCTTAGCATTCTCGCTCACGCGCAAACCTGCAACATTGTACATACAGTTATCGTTATCGTCATCGTTATCGTTCACGACAGTGATACCATCAGTTTCATCATCCATGCCCTCGATAGAGAGGCCCTTTGCAAGGCTTGTACCTGTAAGGTCTATGTATGCGCTGTAAGGTCTTACTGTCTCCTTGTTAGGATATACCCAGAAACCGAGGTTTCCAAGGTTGCTGAGACCGAAGTGCAGATAGTTCTCCTTGTCGTTTGCAACCTGAGTATAGTTACCTGTCAGGAGGTTACCCTCAACAGCCTCACCATTGCTATCCATAGCAGGAGCAAGGATTACGATGCTTGCAGCCTCTTCCTTCTCAACGAGAGTACCAACGCCAGCAGGAACTGCATCAGTGAATGCTACAGGATGAACCTTGCCCTGAGTAGCGCTCTGTGTCATTGCGTAAGCAGTTGCATCAACAGGACGGTATGCGAAAGGCATGCAATTTGAAACATACGATGTACCATCCACGGTGTTAGCCTTACGCATGTTGAGCTCACGCCAAGCGAGGTCGCATGCAACAACATCCTTCTTCTGGGCAGGCGAAACGATAGTGATTGCCTCATCAGCATCCTCACTTGTTACGAGGTAAACCTTTCCAGCCTCGAAGTCCGCCAGGTCATCCATCTTTGTATAAGCCACAGCCTCACCATCAGCATTGAGAGTTACCTCATAGCGCTCAGCATCACAACCGAAGTAGTAGCCGTCAACCTTTGCAGGGAACTGGAGGAATGTCTGAGTATCAGGGACCATAGCATAAGGCAGAGCCATCTCCACACGGTCTGCAGTGCCAGCCACACTTGCCTCTGTAGCAGCAACAGCAACAGCTGTAGGACTCTCAGGATCAATATTTGTGTTGTGTGCAGTACCAGTAGAAGCAGGATTATTCTTCTCTGGGCGCATAATCTGACGCTCTGCCAAGAACTGTGCATAGAAACGAGCGCCAAATGTACGGTGGTCAAGTTGATTGAAGTTATAGCTCTCATTGCCAGTGATAGCAGCTGCTGCGAGTATTGTCACCTGAAGAGGGTATTTCAAATCACTCTGCCATATTTCACGGAATACAGCAGGATGCCAAAGATAATTATCCTTGTCTAATGTCGCCATACCCAGCCAATTGAAAGTTACATCATAACCATAGTCATCCACAGCATCTACATACGAGCAATGACCCTTGAAGCGCTCCAATGCATCTGCAGTACACTGGTAAGGCACTACGATATCATTTCCTGCATGATCGTGATAGAAGATGATATCCTTGCTTGGAGTCCAGCCATCAGCAAGGAGGTTGCTCTGCTCAAGAGCCTTACGGATTGTGCGATATACCTTGCTGTTGCGATCTGCATAAGCAGCATTGATGATGCTATAGAATGTATTGAAACCTGCAGACTTCAACTCTTCATTAAGCTGATCCACATTCAGCACCTTTGCATTCAACTTATCCATGAAGCCATTCTGGCAGTAAGCCCAGAACTCAGGAGTGAAGCACTCCTCCAATTCAAGCTTGCGCATAACAGACTTGCCGAAAGCCGCCTTGTGACCGTTGAGTGTGTAGAGCAGATAGATAGGATAATCGAGAGTAGCAAACTTACCCTCACCCTTCTCATAAACATCAAATACTGTGTTCTGGTTATAAGGGCCTGCGCCACAAACTGAACCACGAAGGTTTACAAAAGCGCGGTCAGCATCTGTAGCCTCAGTTTCGAGGTAACGCTGGAAAGCCAAAGCAGTAGCACCACCCTGTGAGTAGCCTACATTAATTGTATAATAATTCTGTGCGATTGTCTCACCCTGCTCCTTCACATACTTGATAGCAGCCTTGTAAGCATCAAGCACATTGCGACCTGTAAGAGTAGAGCACATATAAGGATGAGTTTTGTCCTTCGATTCTCCGAAACCGATGTAGTCAGGACAAACCAACAGACAGTCCTCTGTTGTCATGAACTTTACTGCCTCCATCTGAGGTTTGTCGCCTGTTGGGCAACCGTCATTGTGAGTGATTGTTGCATGGCAATTAATCATCACGAATTTGATTGTCTTCTCTGATGTCCAGTAAAGCTGGGCAGAAAGAGTGATAGGATTGTTATCAACATCCACGCTCTGATAGGTAATAGTCGCTTTCGGATCACCTAGCGAAGCCACCACCGTTGCTGCTTTCACGCTAATCACAGCCACCATGGCCATGAGAGCAATTAAAAATCTTTTCATATTAATCTAAAGTAATTTGTATATATTCAAATCAATTTGCAAAGTTACAAAAAAAAATCAACATAGCGCACAATATTTTTAAAATAATGTACACGCACGAGAAAAACATAATGCTGTAACCGGATAACCTGACAATTCCTTATAATTTCACACGCTCGCGTTATCGAGGCTTTATTGATCACATCAGATCCTGACGACAACAAATTCGTGGATTGTGCTATTTATGCATCTATCTGACACAGGAAAATTCTAGTGAATTATAACGAGAAACAAATCTGGCATGAATCTGGACAATAATATCCATGCTAGGATTACAGTAGGAATTGTTTCCTCTCTACAACCCTTACCCTTTGCATTTTTCACTCAATTAGTTAGGCAGATAGTTTTGAAAATGCTATTATATATAATGTACGCGCGCGTATACATGAAAGAAGACCGAAGGAATCACTTCCCTCGGTCTTTATTCAGTATGGAATGTAAGAGTGATTAATCCTCGTCCTCGTCGTCCTCCCAGACGGTTGCCGTAGAGAAGCCATCACCATATACGCCACCAGGACCACCATCAC
>JAUNIK010000192.1:0-2144 GCA_030523505.1 Prevotellaceae bacterium
CAGGCTGTCAGCTTGCTGGGGCCGAAAAGCGAAGGGAAGTAATTATTTATAGTACAGGCAAAAATAAAAGTCTCTAATTCTCTAATTCTTGACAGAAAAAAAATATATTTGTCTTGATAAAAGAACAACAATCCCTTCACCGAATGGTGAAGGGATTGTTTGTTTTTATGCATCGAAGAACACCTTGCCGTCTTCCAGTTCCGGACGAACCAGTCCCGGATATTCACAGCAGAACTTATTCTTCAGTCTGTCAACATATCGTGCTGCCTCCCATTTTGCCATTGGCAGGTCGTGCATGAGATAGTTGCCACAGGTGGCAGGCGTAGTGCCCGGCACCTCGTCGTCATAGTCGCGTACAAAGCAGAACGCCTCAATCATCAACTGGCGTATCTCCTCGCAAGGATAGGCTCCTTTAACGATGAGATAGTTGCCGGTCATACATCCCATCGGTCCCCAGTAGATGATATTCTCCTTCCACTCGTCGTGGTTGCGGAGATAGGTTGCTACAAGGTGCTCAATGGTGTGGAGAGCTGCCGGATTGACGGCTGGCTCATGGTTTGGGGCGGTCATACGGATGTCGTAGGTGGTGAAACAGGTGTCGGCCACTGCATCCTGACGAGAGATATAGATACCAGGCTGGAGATCGGTATGATCAACCTGGAAACTTGGTATTACTTCCATATTTTTACATTATTGCCTCGCGGGTCTTTTCTGATAATGATTCGTAGGTGTCATTCTCCTGTGGCACGATGACAGGGAGATATTCCACAGTCACCTTATGACAGCGTGGGAGGAATCGTCCTCGTGGCATTGCCTCATAGGCACCGGTGATACGGATTGGCACAATAGGTACATTGATTTCCTTGGCAAGGATGCCGAAGGTCTTCTTGAACTCTCCCACCTTTCCGTCGCGTGTACGGGTACCCTCTGGGAAGATGCAGATGTTCTTGCCTTGCTTCAACACCTCACCGAGCAACTGGATAGAGTCGCTCAGGGTGCTCATATCCATGATGATGATGTTATTGGTGCTGGCAAGATACTTCATCAGTGGTCCCTGGATATGATCCTTCTTTGCATAGAAATAGATGCTATGTATTACCTCATCGCTGAGACCAGCCACAGCGAGTGGTGCATCGAGCATGCTCTGATGGTTTGGTGCAAGGATAAACGGACCGTCGGCTGGGATATTCTCTGTACCGATAATCTCATAGTCGAACATCTTCTTTGCTACGAAGCGGAATGTCTTGGCGAAGTTGAGCATCAATGCCGATGTCTTTGGCAGTTTCAGATGCGACGACTCCTTATGGAGGAGCTTATGCCAGTCGATATCTTCCACCTCCATGCGTGTCTTCTTCTCTGCAAGATACTCAGCGATAGCACCTACATTAGGGAAGGCGGCAAGCACATCGGTCTGCATTGCCACACCGAAGGTCTGCTCGATGAATCCCTGGAGTGCCACCTTGTCGAGAGAGTCCATGGCGAGGTCGGTCTCGAGGGCTGATGTAGGATGAACCTCACAGTGCTTCTCCTTAGCGATATACTCGCGGAGAATCTTGTACTCTGGATAGGTGTTGCCGTCTTCTTCCTGCTGTGGTTTGCTCTCTGTTTCGGCAGCCTCAGCATTGGCCTGGTTGATGATAGCATTCAACTTATAACGCTGCAACTTCTCCATACGGGTACGAGGGAGTTCGCCCTGATAAACCATCAAACTCATGAGTTTCTTGTAAGGAGCCACGGTGAGGTTGTATGGCTGGAGCACTTCCTTCTTGATGAGCTCTTCCATCTCCTCCACCGACTTGTCCATTGCCCATACTGTCTGCGGAACGATGATTGCCTTGAGCATATCGCCATCCTGAGCCACAGCGGCTTCCTTCACGATGTCGGAATAGTGTTCGAGCTTGAATTCAATCTCAGTAGGGTTTACATTCTTTCCGTTTGAAAGAACGATGATTTCCTTCATACGACCAGTGATGAAGATTCGTCCCTGCTCGTCGATGCGACCCATATCGCCGGTATGCAACCATCCGTTCTTGTCGATGATAGCGGCTGTCTCTTCCGGACGGTTGTAATAGCCTTGCATCACATTCTTACCGCGAGCACAGATCTCACCGTTGATGATACAAACCTCGCTGCCCGGGATAGCC
>JAUNIK010000192.1:2154-5694 GCA_030523505.1 Prevotellaceae bacterium
AGCCAGACCGACACTGCCTGGGACGATATCGCCAGGACGGGTGAAGGCAATCATTGGTGATGCTTCGGTCATGCCGTAACCTTCGAGAAGGTCGAGGCCGAGAGTCTTGAGACCGATGGCTGTGTCATGGTCGAGGGCTGCTCCACCACTTACGAGATAGGTGATATGTCCGCCCATCTTATCGCGCACGCTTTTAAATACTGTACGCGAGAGGGTACGGTTCTGTGCTTTCTCACACATTTCGTAGAGTTTGCGTGTAACAGGGTTGGCGTCAATCTTTGCCTTGATGCCTCTGAACAATGTCTGCCAGAGACGAGGCACACCAATCATAATGCCAATCTCACCTCGCTTGAGGGTTGCCATGATATCTGGTCCAGAGAGCGATGGGCAGATAGCCACACCTCCACCGATAACCAGTGGCATCACGGCAGTTCCAACGAGTGGAAGGACATGATGGAGAGGGAGGAGAATCAGTGTGCGGCGCTCTTCATCGAAGATTGGCACCTCCACAGATATTGCCTTCACATTCTCCATGATATTAGTGAACGAGAGCATTACGCCCTTTGGTGAACCGGTGGTTCCCGATGTGTAGCAGATACATGCTGTATCTTCCAGACGGAGTGGAATCTCTGCTACTTCCTGCTCTGAGATATCGGCACGCTCGTAGTCGTCGATCATCATGATGTCGAGTTTCTTGCCCGACTTCTCGATGGCTTCTTCTACCAACGGCAGTTTTGTTTCTGATGTCCATACTGCTGCCGGTTCACAGTCGTTGATGATATACGCGATATCATCGGCTGTCGAAGCTGCATCAACAGGGACAAGTACTCCTTCATTCTTCCAGATGCCATAGATAGCATATATCCATCCCTCGCGGTTTTCACTTACGATGAGGGTCTTTGTGCCTTTGCCTGGAGTGTGGCTCGCAAACAATGAGGCATAACGAAGCAGACCGGTAAAACTTATCTTTCGGTCAGGACTGATAATAGCGACACGATTGTGAGGCTTGACCAATGTCTCGCCGTCACGACTTGGCAGTGTAACTTTCATAGGCCGTTTAGTGTTAATTAATAATTATTTTCAAAAAGGGGTGGCGAACCCTATGCTCTACACATAGGAGTTCTTCTTAACGAATGCCACAATCTCATCGAGGTGTCCATAGGCAGCACATACATGGGTGTCGGCAGCTCCGTAGTAGATTACTACACGGTCGCCATCGGTCAACGCTGTACATGGGAACACCACTCCCGGCACATCACCAGTGAGTTCGTACAACTCGGCTGGTGCAAGGAGATAAGACTGGGTGCGATAGAGAACCTTCGAAGGGTCTTCAAGGTCGAGCAGTGCTGCACCCATAGAGTAGCGGTAACCGTTGCAGGTTCCGATTACTCCGTGGTAGAACAGCAACCAACCCTCGGAGGTACGGATAGGAGCTGGTCCTGCGCCGATCTTCAGGCACTGCCATGCACTGACATCGAACGCTGTAGGACGCATCACAAGACGATGCATTCCCCAGAACTTCATATCTGGCGAATAACTGATATAGATATCACCGAAAGGTGTATGTCCACTGTCGGATGGACGGCTCAGCATGGCATACATTCCGTTGATTTTCTCAGGAAGAAGCACTCCATTGCGGTTGAATGGCAGGAAGGCGTTCTCACACTGATAGAAGGTCTCAAAGTCGAATGTATAACCGATGCCGATTGTTGGCTGTCCTTTGTAGCCGTTGCACCATGTAATCCAGAAACGGTCCTCGATCCATGTGACACGAGGGTCGTACTTGTAGGTGCTCTCAATCATATCGGTGTTGCCACACTCAAACTGTATCGGTTCGTGGTTGATGTCCCAGTGGATACCGTCCTTCGAGAAACCAGCGAAGATATTCATCTGAACGGCACGGTTGTCGCAACGGAACACACCTGCATAGCCGTCCTTGAAAGGAACGATAGCACTGTTGAAGATACTGTTAGAGCATGGAATGCTGTAACGGTCGATGATTGGATTCTTTGGGTCGCGCCAGAGTACCTCTGTGCAATCCGCCGGACGCTCCACCCATGGGAAATTGTTTGGATCTATTTGCATCACTATAATTAATTAATGTTATCCTGAAAATTTTTCTATACCTTTATTTAACTATCCCATCTTCCCCCTAGAGGGGGATTAGAGGGGGGCTTCTTACTTCTTGATTGGATACTTGTAGATGAGGAACAGCATCACTACGCTCACGAAGGCAGGGATGAGTGAGAACAGAGCCCAAGCCATTGTGCGTACACTATCCTCGCAACCAGCAGAAATCACTGGTTCGCTTGCTCCCTCCACAGTGTGGAGACCTGCCCAACCGAGGAACAGGGTGATGAGGGCACCAGAGATAGCCGAACCAAACTTCTGTGACATTGTACCTGATGAGAAGATAAGACCTGTTGATGATGTTCCGTTCTTCTCTGTTGCATAGTCGGCAACATCGGCATACATAGACCAGAGCAATGGTGAGTAGATACCGATACCGATTGAGGTGATGACAACGAATGCAATCATCATCCACATGTACGATGGATCCATTGGGATGAAGAAGAATATCACTGATGTGACAAGACAGATGAGTCCTGCATAAACGAATGCCTTCTTCTTTGAACCAGCCCAAAGGGTGAAGCGTGGAGAGATGGCACCTGCAACCATACAGGTAACCTCACCGAAGGTCATGAATACTGTGTAGTTCACGATGAGTCCCATGAAGGTCACCTCACCTGGCAAGCAGTAAGTGAACATATAAGCAGCTGCTGCATAACGGAAACCGTTGAAGAAGTTGGTGCAGATTCCTACGAGTGTGAGGTAAATCCAAGGCTTGTTCTTGAACAGGTCGGCGAATGGCTTTAACGAGAACTTCTCCGCACGTACTGGCTTCAATCTCTCCTTGGTCATGAAGCCGCAAGCCAAAGTCATCAAGGCTGCCAAAGCTCCAAGACTTGCACCGATAACGGCATACTGATGTGCATCAGAACCACCGATGAACTTCTGCAGATATGGGAACGACAACAGTGTGACGAAGCCCATTGCATAAGCACCTACCATACGGTAAGAAGAGAACTGGTTCTTCTCGTTATCATCGTCAGTCATCACGCCGAGCAACGAACCGTAAGGTACATTCACTGCTGTATAGACCACCATCATCATCAGGTAGAGTGAGTAAGCCCAGATGCGCTTTCCTGTAGGACCGAGGTCTGGGGTGTAGAGCAACAGTGCGAAAATCAATCCGAGAGGGATAGCACCGAAGATGAGCCAAGGGCGATATGTGCCCCAACGGCTCTGTGTACGGTCGGCAAGCGAACCCATGAGTGGGTCGGTGACAACATCAAACAGACGAGCGATGAGCATCAGTGCTGCTGTGTCGGCGAGTGTAAGACCATAGATATTTGTGAAGAAGAATGGGAATGCAATAGACATTACCTTCCAAGTGATACCACCAGCTGCAGCATCACCCAGAGCATAGCCGATTTTTTCTTTTAACGAAGCCATATTATCATTTATGATTTAATGATT
>JAUNIK010000002.1:0-12193 GCA_030523505.1 Prevotellaceae bacterium
CACTGCGAGGAGAGGTGATGACCACGGCAGCCTCGGTAATCTTGTTGCCAGCAAGTCCGGCACCGATAATGACAGTTCCTTTCTGCTCGGATGCAGGGTATGTGTAGCGAGCCATACCGGTACGCTCGGTGACGGTCAGTTCGGCTTTCACATCGTCCTGAACCATTGCTTTATAATAACCAGCATGACCTTCCTCGTCGGTGACGGTGATCTTCGCATTGCGAATCATATCAGGCGAGGCTTTCAGTTCGCCCTTCAAAGGGAAGGTTGGGAAATTACCCATGTGTTCGCAACCGCCACCACTGGCTTGGTTGATTACAAAACCAGCATTCTTGGCGAAATACGATGGTGTGAACTGCACCATTCCATGAGGATAGGTGGCTCCTGGATAAAGATAGCCAGAAGTAAGACCAACGCCTTGTGTTCCGATAAGAGTGTTAACCTTGCCGGCAAGACCTTGTGCATTTACAGCGATAGCGATAGCGAAGGCGATTGCTAAAGTAATATATCTTTTCATTAGTAGAATATTGGATGTTATTATTTATCGGTTGTTACGGCCGCGACGCCCCATGTTCCACATCGCTGTTGAGACAGAATAAGGAGCGGAGTCCTTTGAGATGTTGCGGTTCTTATTAGGTGTAGCACCCATCTGGAGAGAGAGGGTTCCACCACGGTTCATATCGTCGTATGTGATGAAGTTCTTGGTGAGCGTCTGACCATTAAGCTGTCCACTCTGGATATATACATTCTCCTTGGAGTTGTCCTTTGCCTCGATAACGAACTTATTGCCGTTCTCCATGGTGATTGTGGCCTTCTGGAACACTGGCGAACCGATGACATACTGGTTGGTGCCCGGTGTGACAGCATAGATGCCGAGGGCAGAGAGTACATACCATGACGACATACCACCCTGATCCTCATCGCCTGGGAATCCGTCCTCGGTTGAGTTATAGAGTCGCTCCATAATCTGGCGTACCCAATACTGGGTTTTCCAAGGCTGACCGGCATAGGAATAGAGATAAGGCATGTGCTGGATAGGTTGATTGCCGTGGGCATACTGTCCCATATTGGCATTCTGCATCTCCACCATCTCGTGGATCATTCCACCATACCATGCTGGATGGACATCGTTCGACTGCGAGAATACCGAATCAATCTTATTGCAGAACGCCTCGTCAGAACCAAAGAGGCGGATAAGACCTTCTACATCGTGGAACACCGACCAGATGTAATGCCATGCGTTACCCTCGGTATAAGGACCACCCCACGCCAATGGATCGAATGGCTCGTAGAACTTACCGTTGAGATGGCGACCACGGAAGAATCCCGTCTCTTTGTCCCAGAGGTTACGGTAGTTGAACATCTGCTTTGCGAACACCTGCTCATAGAACTTGTTGCCACACGACTTTGCCAACTGATAAGCACACCAGTCGTCGTAGGCATATTCAAGAGTCTGAGTAACAGAACCGTGGGATTCCGGGAATGAGACATATCCCAATTCGAAATACTCCTTCCAACCGGCACGACCGTTGGCACCGCCCCAAGGTCCTTTGTTCATTGCCTCATGAGCATAAGCCACGAGTGCCGAATCAGGGTCGAAGTCGTGGATGCCCTTTGCCCAAGCGTCAGAGAGAAGCGAGATGGAGTGATTGCCACACATACCGCCTGTCTCACCTGGTGCCGACCATGAAGGCAACCATCCGCACTGCTTCTGTGCTGCAAGAAGAGCATTCATATACTGTTCCTGCTGAGTTGGATGGAGGATATTGGTCAATGGGAACTGCGAACGGAAGGTATCCCAGAAACCGTTGTCGGTGAACATATATCCATCATAGATCTTGCCATCGTAAGGGCTATAATAATAAGGTGTGCCGTCTTCACGGAGTTCATAGAACTTACGCGAGAAAAGGTTTGAGCGATACAGACATGAATAGAAGGTGCGCAACTGCTCCTCGGTGCCACCCTCCACCAACACACGGTTGAAGAGTTCGTTCCAGCGCTTGAAGCCACGAGCCTTTGTTGCCTCGAGGTTCTTGTCGGCACCGAGTTCCATCTTCAGTGTTGTCGCCGCCTGCTCGTAAGAAATATAACTTGATGCCGCCTTAGCCTGCACCTTGGCTCCCTTCTTGAATTTCAGGTAGGCACCGTAACGCTTGCCACTACCCTCTTTCTGTTTGGCGAAAGTCTGCTTGCCTTCACCCTCCCAGATGCCGAAGTCCTCGAACTTTGTGTCAAACTGAATGACGAAATAGTTGCGGAAATTCTCCGAATGGTTAACAAAACGCTGATTGTTCACCCATCCGCGAATCTGTTTCTTCTCAGGGTCAATGCTGATCTCGCTTTGGTTGGTGTAACCGTCGATAACGAGATATGCATCACCACTCTGTGGATATGTGAAACGGAAATGCACACCACGATCGGTTGTCGAGAACTCAGTGCGGATGCCATTGTCGAACTTCACCGTGTAGTAGTTTGGATGACCTTCCTCGTTGGCATGCGAGAACTTTGCACCACGCTTGTCGGGATCAACCACCAAGTTGCCCACCTCAGGGAAGAAGGTATATACGGCATAGTCGCTCACCCATGGCGAGCACTGATGCGACTGACCAAAGCCACGGATCTCGTCGCTGTCGTAGAGATATTTGAATCCCTCGCCGTTAGGTCCAGTCTGTGGGGTCCACATGTGCTGAGCGAACGGCATTGCTGTTGCCGGGAATGTGTTACCGTGCGACAATCCGAAATTGGAATGAGTACCTTGAAGCGTGTTGACATAGTCAACGAGATTGGCAGTCTTGTCACCCTTCGCCATGGCTGGCACAGCAAGGGCAATAGCAATTGCGATGGTTATAGTCTTTATATTCATTGTTCTTTGGTTTTTTAACTTTACTCGTATATCGCCTGCCAGTTGAATACTCGGTAGAAGTATGGACGGAGGAAGTCGGCTGAACCTGGATATGTGAAGTTATCGAGGCTGTTATAGGTGGTCTGCTGGGTAGTAGAGAACACCAATTCACCCTGACGCGAGATAGACTGATGGAGCACTACACGCGAGAGTTTGTCATAATAGCGATTGCCGAGTTTCTCAACAGCTTCTGGCACTACAAAGAGTGTCTTCTGGTCAACGAATGGTCCACTTGGAGTCTTCGAACGCCAGATATACACCTCATTGCCATCGCCCTGGCGCTGACCAAAGAGATAATACCATCCATCACGCTTCAACACCTGTGGGAACTGGCATTCGCCATTGTCGGCAAGGATGTTGGAACGGAGGGCTGCACCAGCACCAGGACCATCATAGGTGGTCTTTGTCGAAGGCATGTCCTTGGTCCATCCCCATACACCATCGGTGCTGAGCACATAGTATTCCCATTCAGCAGTGAGGTTGTGGTTAGGGACACGGGCAACAAGTACACCACTGATACCGTTCAGCAGGGCTGAAGCATACATATATGTATATCCGTCCTCATCCTCATACTGCGACTGGTCGAAAGTCTCGGTGACAGAATTGAAACTGGTGTTTCTACTCTGCTCCACGAGTTTAGTACCGTCGAGGGTGTATTCAAAGTGTGCTGTCGAGTATCTCAACTGTGCCGATGTTGTGCCATAATAGCCGAACAGGGCGTTTATCTTACCATTATGATAGTTGGCAAGGGTTGGGTAATATCGGCGAGTACTCTTGTCGCTCGGACAGAGTTCAGCACCAACATAATAATCGGCTGCATTAGGATCCGATGTCTGAATCATTGTGTTCAGGTCGAGCAGATTGGCTGCCGAAGGATTACCCTTGTCGCCAGTCTGGAGAAGCATTGAGGTGCGCACCACCTTGTTGTCTTCTCTTCTTGCACGGGTGGAAGCATCAACAACGCCGAAATAACTGTCGCGTGCTCCCCAGAGGATATTACCGTCAGGCAACTCGTAAGAGAAAAGCACATCACCTCCGTTCCATCCCAGGGCACGGCTGAACATCTGGTTGTAGAGACGGTCGGTGTAAACAAACACCTTCTTGTCGAACTGTCCGTTGTTGGATACCGACTTCAATTGCCATGCATTGTCGATGACAGGTGGGTCAACATCGTCGGAAGGATCATCATCGGTGGCTACATCATCATAGCCTATGGCTGCGGTGTCATAGTCGTTGCAAGCTGTGAACGATGCTGTCGCAAAGAGACACATCATTATATATAGATATGTTTTTTTCATAACTGCTATTAATTATTGACGGTGAGCGGTATCATTACTTCATTCATCTTGTGCCACTTCTTTTCGCCTGACTGCTGATAACGGTAGTTGAGAGTGAACTGCTGTTTGTCAGGGTCGTAGTAACTTGGTTCGTCGGCTATCCCCTCAACAGTGATAGAGTTAGCTGAAACTGCCCAAGGTGACACAGTGACAAGCTGGCGCTTCAGGTACTCTCCTGTTGGGATTCCTTCGTTGAGCACAGGGATGTCGATTATCTGGTCAGGATGAACTGTCACCACGATTGAGTTGTTGCGCTCCACAGTGCTGCTTGTAGCGCCCAATGCGTTTGGCATGAGGCGTACCGAATGCTCACTGATTGGCACGAGTGGCTTTGTTGAGTTCACGGCAGTAGGAATATCACCTACCCATTCGCCATCAACTTCGTTGAACACCTGCTCAAGGCCGTTCATCGTGTAGTAACTGTTGCCCTTGGTTGTGGCATAGTCGTTCTTCTTATAGATGCGGAACAACACATTTCTGCGAGTAGGCGATATCATGTAGTTGGATACCGACTTGATACGAAGCGGAATGTAATATGCGTTGTCGTCCTCGATGTTGTTGATGTTCACCTTGATAGGGAACTGCACGTATGGATCAGGATTGTCCTTACTGAGAGTCACCTTCATGCTCTCAATGGTGTAATCCTCTGGCTCGAGCATTCGTGCATAGTCAGCATAGTTCTCGCCGAAGATACGCTGATTGTATGTACGGAGTGCCTCAGGATAAAGTTCGAGCTCCACTTCAACATCGGTATCGATTGCTGTGGTACCACCAGCATATATGGAGAGGTAGCCTACCGACTCCTGACCATAGGAGTATTCCTGTCCGAAGATGTTGTCATCGCCACTGACAATGTATATCTCTTTGCGATACTGTTCTTCATCATAGAACTGTGTCTCGCAAGCAGTCAGGACTATGAGTGCCATCATGCCGGCTGCGAAGAGCCAGCCTCTGCTTATGATATTTGCTTTCATTGCTTAATGATTTTTTGAGTTAATTACTTCTCCCATCCAGGATTCTGGTCTATTGTTGGAGCTTTGCGAACTTCGTTGAGACTGATAGGAAGCAGAATCATCTTGTCCTTCCATACTCGCTCGCGGATAGCTGAATGCTGAATGATGCAAGGCTGGTAGAATCCACTCCATTCACCGAGGTTCACATTAAGACCTGTGAGCGGTTCCTTCTCCAACTCATCTACAATGCCCCAACGGCGGATATCATAGAAACGATGACCTTCATGGAACAATTCTATTGCTCGCTCACGCTGGATAACCTTGTCGAGTGTCTCCACTGAAGCCAACTGATCGTCGGTCAAACCTGGAAGACCAGCACGATAGCGTACACGGTTGAAATACTTCTTTATTTCTTCTGTGTCACGGCTTACATGGATGCCATCGATTTCCCAGTCGCGGGTAAGGTGGTTGAGTGCCTCTGCATAAGAGAGGAGAATCTCGGCATAGCGTATGAGAGGGAGTGTCTTCTGGATTGTACGGGCATTCTCGCCTGAAAGGGCATCGGTAGGATGTACATACTTCACGGCTGTATAGCCTGTCATACAATAGACATTGTTTGTAGAAAGCTGTGGTCCGTTGTTGGCTCCACGATAGTAGCCCACCTGAACATCGTGCTTTCCAGAGACTGTTGTCGATGACATTGTCCAGAGACGGTTCGAGAAACCGATGTTTGCATAGAATCGTGGCTCGCGGTTGTCGTAGGCAGCATAGGTACCGCCCTTGAGGGTATAGTTCTTCGAGAGAACTTTATCTGCCTGAACAATACAGGTGTTGTCGTAAGGGCGGTTGTTGTATGGATATTCCGCACTTGCCTCATGGATATCGCGACCATCGGCCATGTAGTACATATCGACCATTCGCTGTGGCACACTGATGGCATTGCTTCCACCGAGAGTGAGTGGGAAGATGTGGCTGTTGGAACCATTCACACCATTGGTTGTGCCCCAGATGAGCTCCTTGTTGGTCATGACAACTGCTTCACCTGTGAACTGCTCTGAATAAGAACGGTATGGGTCGATGCCACCGGCTCCGTCAGGATATGGTGCAGAAGGCACATTGGCTGGAAGCTGGGCTGTATTGTCATCGGCAGCAACGGTATAGAGTTCGTAGCGTCCCATATCGATGACCTTCTTTGCCGCAGCGGCTGCCACAGCCCACTTACGCTCATCATAACTCTGCGAAACATAGAACTCGCCATCTGAAGAGCGCTTGAAATTGCTGAAATAGCGGCGAGCGGCATCTCCTCCATTATAAAGTGGTGAGGCATCGGTGAGTCGCAGGCGTGCCGCGAGTGAGAGGGCTACACCCTTGGTTGGTGCATATATCTCGTTCTGGCTACGCTCCTCTGGCATATATTCGGCTGCCTCGGTGAACTCATTGCAGATATACTCCACACACTCATCCATTGTGCTGCGATAGTGAGAATAGTAGTCGGAACCCTCATTACTACTGAGCACCTCGTCGCCAAGGAGAATCACCGGACCTTGGTTACGGAGAATCCAATAATAAGCATAGGCACGAAGGAAACGGACCTCACTGCGGAACTGCATCTTTTCGATACTGTTCATATCTGGCACAGCACTGATGTTCGACAGCAACACATTGCACTTACGGACAATCTTATAGCAAGGGTCCCACACATTGAAGTCCCATGTCCAGCCCGACATCGATGAAGCTGTAATCTGGTTTGTGGTGAGGAATGTTCCTGAATACTGCACATCGAGGAATCCACCGTTCCATCGACCTACAGATACAGCCTCGTCGCTACCGGTGATACCTGGTGTACTGCCATATTCCCACAGGCGGCCTTCGGTTGGAAGGAGGTTCACTGCTCCGTTATAGTAACGTGTGATATTATATTTGTTGGCAAAGATTGAATCTTCTCTGAATGTGTCAGCGAAGTATTCATCAACATTCAGATAGTTGGTACAACTTCCAAATGCGAAAAGCATTGCCACTAATGACGATAATAGAAATATCTTCTTCATATTGCTTATATCCTTTCTATTCTTACGGTATTAGAAATTAAGTTGTAACTGCAAGGTGTATCGACCGCAGAGCGGATAAGCGCGACCACAAGATGTTGCCTGCTCTGGATCGTATATCTTGACAGAATCCCATACACCAAGGTTCTCACACATAAGCTGAATATCTATCGACTGCATGCCCATCTTGTTGATGAACGGAGCCTTGGCACGATAGTTCAGACTGACTTCCTGAAGACGGAGATAACGTGCATCGTCCATCCAGAATGTCGAAGGCTTGGTGTTGTTGCTGTTGTTGCCGTAGTGCAAGCGAGGGAATCGTGCATTAGGATTTTCGGTCGAAGGATTGCCTGAGAATTCTGCCGATGTCCAACGGTTGTCTCTGTCGTAGGCAAGGGCAAGCACATTACCCTGGAAACCACGGTTGAATGGCATATATCCATCAAAGTTGCTGCCGTCGCTGCCTCCATAGAGGAAGTAGTTATGACCGGTTCCCTTGAAGAGGACATTCAGTGTGAAACCTTTATAGTCGGCTGAGAAACCGAAACCGTACATGAACTGAGGAATACCGGCGAAGGCAAACAGTGGAACCTTGTCATCGTCGTTGATCTTTCCATCGCCGTTCACATCTTTATATTTTATATCGCCCGGGAGAACGGTACCGAACTGTGATGGACTCATATCGATGTCTTCCTGCGACTTGAAGAGTCCCAACGCGATGAAACCACGCTGCACATTATTGGCGTAACCGTTCTTCTCGAGATACTGATATGGCTGTTTTGGTTCCTCCCAGTTGAGAATCTTGTTCTTCGAGAGGGTGAAGTTTCCACGGAGTGTGAGGTGGAAATCCTTGCCAAACTTCTGATAATATTCGAAATTACCATCACCGCCCCAACTCTTCATGCTACCTACGTTACCATAAGGCATGCTGGTGAGTCCAACATACGAAGGTACCTGTGTGCGTTGCTGGAAGATAGCATCACGACGGTCAACGAAATAGTCGAGGGTTGCTGAGAACTTATCCTTGAAGAGGTGGAAATCAACACCGACATCCATCTTCTTTGCCTTCTCCCACACGAGGTTGTCGGCTCCTACCTGACTCTCGGCAAGTGTGCCTACACCGCCCCAAGGTGTTGTGCCTTCTCCCTCACTGATGAGTGTGAGGTAAGGGAAACGGGTTGATGCAATCTGGTCATTACCTACGATACCATACGAACCACGGAACTTCAGGAATGTGAGCCATGGCAGATTGTCCTGCACAAACTTATATGCTGTTGGAACCCAAGCCAACGCTGCCGATGGGAAGAAACCGTACTGGCGACCTGGCTGGAAGTTCTCCGAACCAGTAAGACCGAAGTTGGCATCAATGAAGTATGTATCCTTGTAACCATAGTTGATACGGCCTGAAAGCGACTGGTAACGCTTTGGAATAGCATTCATACTGCTTGTAGCACCTGATTCCGCAGTGTCCTGACAGTAGTAGTAGAGCAAAGCTCCGATACTATGGTCGTTGAACTTACGATCGTAGTTCACACTGGCATCGAAATACCACTTTCTCCAACTCCATGATGCACTGTTATAACCGATACTCTTGGCTATGACACGGTTTGAGAGAATCAGTTCACCTGCTTGGTTACGACCTGTTGCCATATAGAGGGCAGGCTTCTTAAAGCGGCTCTCACCGAACATCGACTGGTTATCGAACGATCCTTGGATCTTTGCACGCAAGCCCTTGGTAATCATCGACAGATCCTGCTCGATGGCAACAGTAATCATATTGCGGAAATTCTGCTGGCGAGTAGTACCAGTGTAGTTGAGCAGTACGTATGGCGAAATCTCATCACCATCGTTTGTTGCTGGGAGATAACCGTTGGAATAACGGAGTGGATACATCACAGGGGTTGTCTTTGCCTGTGATGACCAAATCCAGTCGGTCATGCTGAGCGAACTGAATCCCTCACCCATGCTCGGACGGTCGTTGACTGAGAGATAACTGGTACCACCGAGATAAACCTTGGTTGTCTTGGTGAGGTTGATATCAAGGTTCATACGGTAGTTATATGTGTTATAGCCTACACCGTTCTTATATGGACTGTCATCAGCCATCTTATAAGCCGACGACTCGTTCGACATACCGAGCGAAGCAAAATAGCGGGCAATAGAGCCACCACCCTGGGCACTCACATAATAAGTCTTCTGGATAGAGTTCTTGTTGAGCAACTCATCCTGCCAGTTGATATTCGGGTAGAGATCAGGATCAAGGTTATAGCGGAAAATGTCCATCTCGACATCCGAATAAATCGGTGCCATCGACGACTGTACAGCTGCCTCGTTGGCGAGTTCTGCATAACGGGTGGCATCAAGATACTCTGGCAGACGCTTCAAATGAGAGATGGTATAGTTTGCACGGGCTGTGATATGCAACTTCTGTTCAAGTCCTCGCTTGGTGGTAACAATCACAACACCGTTAGCACCACGGTTACCATAGACTGCTGTTGCTGAAGCATCCTTGAGCACAGAGAAACTCTCAACATCGGCAGCCTCCACCTGACTGAGATCGCCTTCAAGACCATCGATAAGTACCAAAGCGGCACTGTTGGCTCCGAAGGTTCCGATACCACGAACCCAGAACTCAGAGATATTCTTTCCAGGTTCACCACTGCTCTGCACACCGATCACACCGGCAACACGACCAGCAAGGGTATTGACGATATTAGTGGCAGGCTTTTCCAACTGCTTTGGATCGATGGTGGTGATAGCACCAGCAACGGATACCTTACGCTGGGTACCCATACCTACTACAACGACTTCGTCAACATCCGAGCTCTTCTCTTTGAGAACAATCTTCACCGTTGTCTCCTTTTTGGTGAAACGGTACTGAGCCGATTCAAAGCCCACATACGACACAACGATATTGTCGTACATGCTGACTTTCATACTGAAATTACCGTCAAGGTCAGACACTGCACCCATACCCGGTTTATCCTTAATGGTGATTGTAGCACCAATGACCGGTTCATCGTAAGTATCCACGATAGTACCCTTGACAACAAAAGTCTCGCTTTCCTGGGCGTGCACCGTTACCGAAGGAACGAACGCCGCAAGGAAAAGCACAAGGAATATATATAATTTGTTCATAGTGTTTTCTATATTATTCTATTGCAACACGGCGAATGGCATGATTGTCGCCATCACCAACATACAGGATATCATCCTTGTCAATACACAGACCTGCTGGCTTGTTGAACTTTGCCACCTCGTTAGTACCATTCACATAGCCCGGCTGTCCAGGCAATCCGGCAACAGTCGAAACGAAACCAGTCTTGAGATTGATCTTACGGATACAATGGTTGTTGCAGTCACACACATAGAGGTTGCCCTCACTGTCCTTCACCATCTGGCGAGGATTGTTGAACTGTGCCTGTGCCAGAGTACCATCAAGATATCCACCACCGCCTGATGCTGCACCAGCGAGAATACTATACTTTCCCGTTGTCACATCCATCTTGTAGATGCAGTTCTTGCTTGTGTTGGTATAATAGAGCAGGTTTGGAGTATCCTTGTCGAACACCATACCGAAAGTCTCGCCGTCCTTTGTGTCAACAGCAGTACCAGCAGGCTGACCGCTCATTTCGTTATATACGAGTGTAAGACGGGTGCCAGTTGCTGTTACCGGGTCAAAACAATAGAAGTCGCCACCCAGCACACGGCTATAGAATTTACCATCAGCAGGGTTCATAGCCGCTGCACGACGAGCACCCCAGATACCCATACCATCGACAAGAAATTTTGTATCATCATAAACAACATTTCCCTTGCCCATGTACGCAAAGTTGTTCGTACGGTCGTAGTACCAATACTCGTTATTACCAAGGTTTGCCTGCATGTGATATACACGGTCGTTCACATCATCATAGCACACCCAAGGGCGAGTGAGGAAGATACCCAACTCATCAATCTTCACCAACTTTCCTGACTCCACGTTAGCAACATAACGGAAGAATTTGGCATCACCAGCGTCAATCTCGAAATAGATATTCAAGTCGCGATCCACACAGATACCACCGTCGATGCTCGCCTTGAACTGAGCCTCCGACAGGTTTGTGATTGCACCAGGATTAGTCTGGGCACTCGCATCACCGCCACAGATGGTACTGATATTTGTCTGTATCTGATAGTCGAACACCTTATCAAATACACCCTCCTGATCACCAATCTTCACCTTAATCTTCACATTCTCACCCGGCAGACGAGGAGCAAGCACAAGGATATGATCGTCATTGACATTGATTACTGGGGCTTCCTTCTCATTGAAGAACACCCTTACCTCATCTTTGTTGGAACCGAAATTCTGTCCTTTGAGCACCACCTGTGTAGAGATAGGGCCGCCCTCAGGGTAGAACTGTTCACAGACAATCGGCTTAGTAGGGTCGTAGTCCGAGCCGCCCCCCTCATCGTTGCCACATGACGTAACAGCAAAGCCTAAGCACAACAGGCAAGAAGCCAACCAGACCAGTTTTACTTTTTGCATAATCATGACTGTTTTAAGTTATTGTTATTTTTCACATTTTCTAATTGTCCTCCGTTTTCGGGGAACTACCTTGCAAAGGTACCAAAAAGAAAACCATTAATGCAAAGAACCGAACCAAATATTATAAATATTGAACCAAAAGTCTTTTCACTCGCTACGATTAGTTCGATTTTTATATTGCCCTCCATTTTTGAAACAAAAAAAAGGAGCCCCCATTGGTGGAGATTATCAGGAAATCATTTTTCACAATAACCCTATCGGCACAGAATTTTACGGTTAAGCCTAAATAGAATCAATAAAAAATACTGATTACGCAAGAAAATGCATTTTGATGATGCTTTTTAGGTTTTTCTTTATAATTTTGTGGCGCTTTGGATGATTCCAATAATTAGTGATTTATAACCTAATAAAATTTAAAAACAAAT
>JAUNIK010000002.1:12203-32651 GCA_030523505.1 Prevotellaceae bacterium
AGTAATGATGCTTTGCCTCTGCTGCATGGCATTCGTATCGTGTGAGACAAAAGAAGAAGAGTACACTGGCAACAAGTTCAAAAGCTGCATTTTCCAGGCAAGACCTGAGTTCAGCGAGGACATTCTCAACCTCTACGACATCACAGTGACCTACACCGCTATGGACGGTACAACAAAGGTGATGACCCCAGGTGAGGATGGCACAATCCCATTCATTGATGAGTCGACAACATTGCCTGCAACAGTGAAAATGGAAATGAAGGCAGTCAAGAAGCCTACTTTCGATGAGTATATCAACAGCCACGAGACCTTCGATCTTATAACATACCTTCCAAGAGTTGAGGCAAGATATTCGACAGTCGCTGAAGGAGAAAAAATTCTTTACCAAGACGGTAGATTGGAAATACTTGGCGTATTACGTGAAACTGTTCTCGCACACCTGGAAGACCTCTTCCCAAAGATGAACTTCACCATCGAGGGAACCTTCACCAAGACAAACTCAGGTTGCGACTTCATCAAGAAGTAATCGGTGGCTCCTCTTTAATATAAATAGGGTAGGTGATAGCTTATATCTCCTGCCCTATTTTGTTGTGCCCCTTCCATCCCTCCCTGCGCTCGGCGTTGCCGCTCTGCCTTGGACTTCGGCAGGTATCTCTTCTGCACGTGCCCTTTGTACTTCTGATTTTCGTTTGCAGAATTACTAAAAATCGGTATTATCCATACATCTTTACTTCAAAATAAGGATGCTTTTCAAAATGCCCTCATATTCTATTGAGCTATTTATGAAAGAATAGTTTATGCTTATAAGATTCTCATTTTCATGGCATTGCAAAAGCACCGTTTTCATCATGTCATTTCAGCAGAATGGCCTCCTCATGATTTACATAAAAAAGGAATCCCCCCATCACTGAAGCGAAGGAGGAATTCCATTTATAATTTCAGGCGGAAAGCCTTTGTGACAATATTGCTTAGAAACCGATGGTGACACCGAAGTTGACAACGCGCTGGTTCATGTAGGCATCACCGGCGGAGTTGGTCGAAATCTCAGGGTCTTGCTGGTACTTGTCGTACGAGGTCCAGGTGAAGAGGTTGTAACAGTTCATGTAGAGACGGAGGTTCTCAATGAACTTTGGCAATATCTTCTGTGGGAGATTGTATGACAAATCGATGGTCTTCAGACGGACATACCATGCATCAACAAGCCAGAAGTCAGACATATATGCCTGTGCTGAGTTGACTGTCGATGGGTTGCTGGTGAGACGTGGGAAGTTGATTTCCTCGCCGTTCTGATAGCGCTCCAAGGTCCAACGCTGAAGGTGGAGTGGCTGGAACTGCGACTTGAATGGTTCGATACCTGTACCTACAACCGAGAAGCTGTAATTGAATGAACCCTGGAAGAGAACACTCAATGTGAGTCCCTTCCAACTACCACCGATGGTCCAACCAAGGGTGGTGTTAGGAAGGTTTGGACGACCGATAGCCATCTTGTCGTAGTCATCGATAGTGCCATCGTTGTTGAGGTCCTGATATTTCAAATCACCTGCCTGCACTGGGATATCGGTGTTAGGAACTGCTGGTGCACCCTCAGCATGAGCGTTGACAAGGGCTATCTCCTCTGGTGTGTAGTAACCAATCCAGTGGTAGCCGAACTGCTGACCGATAGGCTTGCCTGTTGATGCGAGCCACTCGTAGCGCTGCTGTGCTTCTGCCTGATAGAGAATCTTGTTCTTTGCATAAGAGAACACGAAGTTGGTGTTGAAACTCCAGTCACCCCAGTTGTTGCGATAACCAATCTGACCATCGAAACCCTGGTTGCGTGTCTTAGCGACATTGATTGGAGATGTACCAATACCAAGAATCTCGGAGATATCGTTACGATATACCAACTGATCGTAGCGGTGATCGTAGAAGTAGTCGAGGGTCAATGAGAACGAATTCCAGAGATTGAGGTCGATACCGATATCGAACTTACGTGCCTTCTCCCATGTCACATTGTCATTACCAAGGTTACCTTCCTTATAGCCCTGCCACTTCATAGCGCGGTCGCCGAAGTAATAGATATTACCTGTTTCGTAAACCTGGTTGTAGAGGTAACGGTCGCCCATAGCTACATCGGAACCTACAACACCGAATGATGAACGAATCTTGAGGAGGTCAACAGTCTTGCCGAACTTCTCGCGGAACCATGGTTCCTCGCTGATAGCCCAACCAGCTCCTACTGCAGGGAACAAGCCATAGCGATGACCCTTTGCGAAACGGTCGGAACCGTTGTAGGCGGTGTTGACATCGAGGAGATAGCGGTTCTTGTACTTATAAGAGAGCTTCAGAGAGAGTCCCATGAACTTCTCAGGTACCTTCTGACCACTGTTCTCGTATGTGGTGCTCTCGAGGTTGTAGAGGAGCATTGCACCTACATCGTGAGCATCGTCGAATACTCGCTCGTAGTTGATGTACGACTGGAGGTTCATATCTTTCTTAGCTGTGCGTGTGCCAGCAGTGACAGCGTAGCTACCGTTGGTATAGACATGGTCAGGGTTGATGGTGTAGTAGCCCTCGCCTGCTGATGTCTCATTATAATGGTAGGTAGGGAACTGATCACGCCATGCCTGACGATAGTTCTCATCGACGGTAGAGTAAGCGAGACGCACATTTGAAGACAAGCCTTTTGTGATGAAGTCCATCTTCCAGTTAGCACTGTAGAGGAGGTTGTTATCATTACGACGGGTACGGGTGTAACCCTGGTTAGCCAGACGGGCATTGAGGGTTGGACGGCGACCAGTAGTGTCGTAGAGATAAGCCCACGAACCGTCAGGGTTGATGACTGGTGACGAATATGGGTGCATTGCCTCGAAACTATAAATCTCGCCTGTTGCATTGATGCCGTAAGGCTCGTTGATGTTCATGAAACGCGAGGTGACATCAAGTCGCATAGAGAGATTGTTGGTTACCTGGAAGTCGAGGTTAGAACGGTAGTTGAAACGACGATAGAGGTAGTTTGAGTTGACATCGTTAGACTGAGCACCGAAGTCGCGTACAAGACCGTTCTGTGTAAAATAGCCCACAGACACGAAGTACTTCAAACGGTCGGTACCACCCGATACATCGACATTGGCATTGCTCTGCGAGGCAACCTTCTTGAAGATTTCATCGTACCAGTTGACATCAGGATAAGCATAAGGACTGTCGCCTGTGCGGTAGTGCTCGAGAGCCTCGTCGGAGTGGATTGGCTGCATGCCGTCGTTGAGGTAAGCCTCGTTGACGAGCGATGCTGTCTCGTAAGAACCAAGGAACTTTGGTGTGCGGACAGGCATCTGTACACCAGTCTCCATACGGACATTGATACGAGGCTTGCCATCGGCACCACGGCGAGTCTTAACGACGAGTACACCGTTAGCACCCTTGATACCATAGATAGCTGTTGTAGATGCGTCCTTGAGAATTGATATTGACTCAATTTCATTGACGTTGATCTGTGAGAGCTGCTCGTATGTGTACTCCACATCATCGACGATGATGAGAGGCTGGTTGCCGGCTGAGTTCAAAGAGCTGACACCACGGATAAAGAAGTCGGAAGCATCCTTACCAGGCTGTCCTGAACGCTGCTGTGAGAAGAAGCCAGGGAGCTTACCGGCAAGGGCGTTCTGCACGCTCGATACTGGAACCTTCTGCAACTCCTTACCGTTGATGGCACTGACAGCACCGGTCATAGTGATACGCTTTGCGGTACCGTGACCAACGACAACGACTTCGTTGAGGTCGTTCTTGTCTTCGTGCATCTGGATGTTGCACTTGCCACCATCGACCTTCTGCTCCACGTCCTTATATCCTACATAGGTGAACACCAGTGTCTGGCCGTTGCGAGCAGCGAGGGAGAACTGTCCGTCGATGTCGGTAACGGTGGCTACATTGGTGCCTTTCACCTTTACTGTTACTCCAATAAGTTCATCGCCCGTTTCGTAATCGGTCACCTTACCAGTAACATTTGTCTGTGCGAATGCATATACTGTTGCACAGAGGCAAAAAAGTATTGATAATAATCTTTTCATAATGTTTACATCCAATTAGGGTTCTGAACCATGTTCTTATTCTTGTTGACCTCGCTGTAAGGAATTGGATAGAGATACATCTTGTCGGTCCAATTTACATTTACGAGATTGATTGGAGAGAACACCATAGTGTTAGAGCCTGCAACAATCTGCATGCCCTGGATAGGGGTCTTGAAGATGTCCTCAGCCTCGCGCCAACGACGGATGTCGTAGTAACGATGCTCCTCAAATGCGAGTTCGATACGACGCTCAGTGTGGATTACCTTACGGAGTTCCTCACGCGACATTGTAGGATCCAATCCGTACATCTTGTCCTTGCCAGCCTCGATACCTGCACGCCAACGGATCACCTTGAGTACATCCATGATGTCGTTCATGTGCTCTGCACGATAAGCGTCATCGCACTCATTGGCAGCCTCGGCATAGTTGAGGAGGATTTCTGCGAAACGGATGTAAACCCAGAACTGATTGTGTGAGCCATACTCAGCAGAGTTGCTGAAATCGCCCATGAACTTACGCATATAGTAGCTGGTCTGCGAGAAGCGACCTGCACTCGCTGGGTTGTTGGCGCCACCCTGATAGGTTTGAAGGGTTGTGTTGAGCCAAGGAGAACCCTGATGGAGAATCTGAAGGTTGAGACGTGGGTCACGGTTTTCGTAAGGCTTCTGTGGGTCGTAGGTGTAAGCACTCTCGCCACGTGGCTTACCATCGAGCATTGGGAATGCATCGACGAGGTTCTGAGTAGGGTTGGTGCGACCATTACCCAACTTATTGCCTGAGAAACCAAGAGGACCGTTGTTCTTCTCTACATCAGTACCTGCAGAGTTGTTGCGGAAGAAGATAATCTCGTGATTGTCGCCACCGTAATAGTTAATGAAGGTATTGGTGAATGATCCCTGCTTTGTGAGGTGGAACTTTGATGTTGACATCGAACTGCGGAGAGTGATTACACCGTAGTTGTCGATGAATGACTTTGCCAACTCAGCAGCCTTCTTCCAGCGGTCAGCATCGTAGGTTGCATAACCAACGAGCTCATTGCCAGGAGCAAGAGTGCGCTCATTGAAGAGAGGACTTGCAGCATAGAGCAATACACGAGTCTGGAGGGCGATGCACGACTCCTTCAAAGGTGCATGGCCGTAAGAACCAGCGGCATTACCACCACTGCCCCAAGGCATGCAACGGAGAGAGTCCTGGATAGCATCGAGCTCGCTCATGATGTAGTCGACAGTCTCAGCGAATGTGTTACGAGGGATTTCGAGATCATCGTTGATGTCGAACACCTTGTCGCCAATGATTGGCACACCGCCATAACGCTCCAACAACTGGAAATAGAAGAATGCACGGATGAAACGAGCCTCAGCCTTATAGGTGACACCAAGTGGACGAGTCTCGCCAAGGGCGTTCTCATAAGTAATATTATAAGGTACGCGATCGATACCGTTGATGAAAGTGTTGCACTTGCGGATAGCCTTCCAGCACTTGTCCCACATCATATTCGATGTAACCTGGTTGCTGGCAGTGTAGCTACCAGTCTGCAAACGGCGTACATCAGGGTCGCTATCGAAATAGAGCGACATGGCATCGTCGGAAGCAGCATCGAGATAGTCGCTTCCCACACGGTTGTGACCGTTAGGAAGTTCCTCGTAGATAGCATTCAGGAATCGGGTTGCCTTATCACCAACAGAGTCGGTGGTAGAGAACACATATTCATAGGTATACTGATCAACAGGTGTGCTCTCGTAGTTGTCGGTACAAGAAACGGCAACGAAAGAGAAGACTCCAAGAATAAACAGTAATGATTTATTTATTTTCATAATACTAAGCCTCCTTTATTAGAAATTGAGTTTTACACCAGTGAAGATAGTACGCTGCAGTGGAGAACTTGTGAATGTCACCTCTGGGTCAACAAGGTCGCAACCAGCGAATGTCAAGAGGTTCTGTGCCTCGAGGAACACCTTGAGACGCACACCACCGAGAGTTCGGTTACAGAAGTTCTCAGGGAGGTTGTAAGCGAGCATGATGTTCTTCAGACGAATGAAGTTTCCGTTCTGCATCCACATTGACGAACCATACATACCACCGTAGTTGTAGGTATTGCCACCAGCTGAGAGTCGAGGATATGTTGCTGTTGCAGCAGTCTCAGGAGTCCAACGACCGAGGATATTCTGGTAAGCCTGTCCGTAGCCATTGCCGATAGCCTGGAAGCCCTCAACGAGTGTACGGTTGTTTACATAGATATCTCGGTTGCAAGCGCCCTGCCAGAGCATAGAGAACTCAAGGCCCTTCCACTCGAGACCGAGATCGATGCCGAAGTACTGGGCTGGTTTGTCGCCACCGATAACAGTGCGGTCCCACTCATCAATGACACCGTCCTTGTTCATATCGACATACTTCACATCACCAGGCTGTACATCATAACCAACCATCACTGGATAGCCCGATGCAATATCCTCAGCCGAGAGGAAGCCATCAGCCTGCAGACCGAAAATTACGCCCTCAGGACGACCTGTCTGGCGGAGATAGTTGTAAGGAGTAGCCTGCTCGTCCATGAAGAGGAGTTTGGTAGAAGCAATACTCCAGTTGCCCGAGAGATAGTAGTTGACAGAGCCAATCTTATCCTGCCATGTGAGGGTTACATCAACACCTGTGCGGCGTGACTGACCGATATTCTCTGCTGGATATTCCACACCGAGGATAGCGATGCTCTTTCCACGCTGCTGGAGGAGGTCGAGATACTTGTCGTTGTAGTAATCGACGGTTGCCTCAAGACGGTGGTTGAACATTGCAAGGTCGAGACCGATATTGAGCTTGTTAGCCTTCTCGAACGAGATATATGGGTTGGCGATAGGTGTGTTCTCATAAACACCCCATACCCATGTGCTCTGTGTACCTACTGGATAAGCATTGAAGTTATCGCGATAGGTCTGGCGCCAAATATAGTATCCAGAGTTGTCGATACCGTTGCCTGTGCGGCCCCATACTCCGCGGAGCTTGAGCTTGTCGAGCCATGTTGCTGACTGCATGAAGTTCTCCTTACTGATGTCCCAGCCAAGACCGATTGCACCGAAGGTTCCCCAACGACGGCCTGGAGCATAACGGTTGTAGTAGCTCTCAGCGAGCTTAGCCTGAACGAAGTATTTGTCGGCATAGCTGTAAGAGGCTGTCTCCATGATGTTTGAAGGAATCATTGGGAGGTCATAGTCATCAACCTCGTGGCGTGTATCACCGACAACGCTTGCCTTTACGGTGTGAAGACCGAAGGTGCGGTTGTAGTCGAGTGAGAGCTGGCCATAGAGGTTCTGGTAGTTGCTTACAGGCGAGAAGTTGTTGGTCTGTGATGAAGGGGTTCCATACATGGTATATACTGGTTTGCCCTTATCATCGAATGTCAACTGATAAACCTGTGAACGCTTTGTACGGGTGATAGCAGTACGAGTCTGTGCTGCCACACTACCCTGGAACTGTGCCGAGAGACCTTTGACGAGCTTTGAGAAGTCGTACTTCAACTTACCTGTAGCCATGATGTCGCGGGTGTTATCTGAGATGTAACCGCTGCCCCATGTCTGCGAGAGGAGGTTGTTCTGGAATGAGTAGTTACCACCGAATGTGCCGTTCTCGTTGTAAAGAGGGTAAGCATTGTTTGGAGTGGTGAAAATGGTGTTGAGCAAATCGCTGTAGCCTGAACCCGAACCACCTGGCTGGTTGCCTTCCATTACACGACCGATGGCTGTAAGAGATGCAGTGAGGTCGTCGGTGATATTGATGTTCACCTTAGAAGAAATCATATAACGGTTCAAGTTGAGGTTGGTGTTATATGAGTTGTCCTTGTTGGTTTTGAACAGACCTGCCTCGTTCATATAGCCAAGGGATACGAAGAACTGTGCTACACGGCCACCACCCGACACATTGAGGTTGTAAGACTGTGTAGAAGCCGAGTTGTTCATCACCTCGTCCTGCCAGTTGATATCAGGATGTGTGAAAGGCTGATTGCCTGCCTGATAAGCGAAATAGTCGTTTGAGGTGTAGATGCCCTGCTTGCCATCGTTCTGGAGTGCCTCATTGAGGAGGTAAGCATACTGACCTGCCGAGAGTGGCTTCAGCTTGTTTACAGAACTATGAACACCGAACTTGCCTGTGAGGGAGAGACGGATCTTGCCCATTGTTGGCTGCTTGGTGGTGATGACGAGAGCACCGCGTGAACTCTTCATTCCGAGGAACATTGAAGAGAGAGCATCACGCTGGAGTGATACCGACTCAATAGCCTCTGGATCGACAGAGAGGAGGTCGCGCTCCATTCCGTCAACGATAACGACTGGTCCCATACCGCGTGAAGAGATAGAGAAACGGGTGTTGTCGCTGTAAGAACCAGAACCGAAGTTTGCTGGAAGCGAACCGATGAGGTCAACTCTGGTGTTTCCACCAGTGCTTGGCAACCATGAACCACGGTACTGCTCAATGTTCAAACCGGCAATGCGACCCTGCAATGAGGTGAGAATGTCGGTTGAGAGATATTTCTCGAGATCTTTGTTATATACGGTGCTTACCGAACCAAGGTTCTCATCGGCTGTGGTTGTTGCTCCGTAAGGACCAATGATATCTTTCTCGTTGTCAACGAAACGGTCGAACAGATGCACTGTGTACTTCTTTACATCAGCAGCCTTCTGCTCCTTATACAAATAACCGATATGTGTGAAGGTGAGCACATCGCCAGTAGCACACGCTACAGAGAATGCACCGTCAGCATCGGTTGTAACGGTCTTGTCGGTGCCTTTCACTCCAACGATGACACCAGGGACAGGGTTATTGTTGCTGTCGAGAACAACGCCTGCCTTGGTCTGGGCGAAAGCAGAGGCAGAGAACACCATAGAGAGGAGCATCACTACCAATGACAGAGACCAACGCTTATTTGAAAAATGAATATGTGACATATTATTTCTAGTTATTTAAGTTCACTGATAAAACCGGGATTACTCGCATTCAAAAGCGAACTTGAATGGTACTTTGATAGCAGGTATCTCTGTGCCGAAGTTCTCGAAATCATCGTCCGACTGGGAGATGATTACAGAGCCGTCTGCATTGGTGAAATAGTACTCGAAATACTCTATCTGCTCTGTTACAGGAACATTGAAGAGGGCTACAGGCCATACAGTGATGCTGTAGTTGTCGCTGTAAGCATTCTCGCGAATGAGCTTTGTCTTTGCGCTCTTCTCTGTCACCTCATACTTGTTGCCACTTGCTGTATAGGCAACACCGTTGATATAGATAGCGTCAGCCTTGGTGAGCTGATTCTCTGCAATACTACCATTGAATGTGAGAGTGAGAAGGTCGTTCTGCAAAGCTGACATTGGCGATGCAGTGTTGTAGTGCTTGTTACAGAAGTCGATAACATCGCCCTTGCCACCTACTACCTCGAAGCACTCAGGAGCAAACTGCACCTTCTTGTGATCGGTGCCACCACCGAAACCATCGTCGGTATGGTTGACAAAGACTCCTGGATGGAACTTGAGGTTCTTCTCGCCTACATTGACTGTGAGCCAGATGGTGTAAGTAGGGAACTGGTTGTTGATGATGGCATACGCATCATCAGTCTGGAAAACAACCCACTCCATATCGTCGAGGACATTGGTACCTACACCGTACTCCTGGGTGAGACACTCAGCCCATGTACGACCGCCACCGTTCTTTGGCAACGACGATGCAGGAATGACCGACATGTGGAGGATGGCATCATGATCCTCGGCGAGGTCACACTTGTAGGTAACCTTACCTGTCTCAGCCAATTTCCAAGACTTTGGCACGAGATAGCCCACTACGAAATTAGCAGCAGGGTGGTCTTCGTGACACTCAATATGACCTGTCAATGTGAATGTAGCCTCGGTGTTGGCGTAAGCATAGGAAACCTCCTTACCGTCGATTACCTGCATAACACTGAAACTGTCGATATAGACACAACCTGTCACTACGAAAGCCACGATGGCAGCCAACATAGCGAAGTATGACTTCTTGATTTTCATAATCTTCTTCATTGTCGTGTCCTCCATTATTTAGCGTCAGCAACTCTCTCCATCAGATAGGTGTAAGAGTTGGTGTAGCATCCTGGTGAATGGGTAATTGACAAGGCACGCTTGCCGTTCACGATAGGATAGCTGAGTTCAACATCGAGTGAAGCGTTTGCACTGACCTCCTTGAAAGAGAGGAGGAATGGATAGAGCGGATTATCAATGCCCCATGTACCGTTTTCCATAACGATGAAAGGCAGATAATTGTCTATTGTATATGTGCCGTCAGAGTTCAGGTTCAGACGGAACTGCGAGAAATCCATCTGTGAGGTGATATCCACATTGTTGCGGGTGACGGTCTTCAACGCCCACACTCCGCTCAAGTCCTTTACAACCTCCTGAACATTGTAAGGTTCAGTGTCGTCGCTGAAGGTACTGCATGAGGATACGAACAATGCAGCCATAAGGGCAACGAATGCCATTTTAAGCGAATTCTTCATTGCGTATATAATATTAATAATGTGTAACTGTTATTCAACTACTGTCTCGTAGTATGGGTTCTGGATGAGGTCCGGAGTCTTCACAGTCTCGTTGTAAGGGATTGGGAAGAAATACATTGAAGAACGGAACACATGCTTGCGGACATCAACGATACGCCAGGTGTAACTTGCGTTGTTTGCCTTGTTTGCACCTGAAGGGAGTGTCAATTCAAGACCGTGCATCATCTGGTTGTCAGTTTCCTCGGCAATCATCCAACGACGGACATCGAAGAAGCGGAAGCCCTCGAAGCAGAGTTCAAGACGACGCTCCAGCTGGATTGCCTTACGCATCTCTTCCTGTGTCATATTAGCCTTCAAGCCATACATACCATCCTCGCCTGCCTCGATACCGGCACGACGGCGGATGAGCTTCAAGCACTCGTATGGGTTCATCTCCACACCGCCGAGGTTCTCTGACCAGTCTGGACCATAGTACTCGTTGGCAGCCTCTGCATAGTTAAGGAGGATTTCAGCGAAACGAATCAATGGGCGCGACATTGGTGGCTCTACGAAGTAGTTACCAGCACAGTTGCGGTGAACCATCTTCTTGATATAGAGACCTGTTGGTGAACCAGAGTAGATAGCATCGTCGGTCTGACCATCACCGATATATGTGAATACCATGTGAGTCTTATCACCGCCCGACATCTGCTGCTGGTTGTTGAATGTTGCCACATTGCCGAGTCGTGGGTCACGATACTGCTTTGGGGCACGAGGGTCGTAACCAGCATAGTACTTACCTGTTGGGTCGTCGATAGCCTTACCATCGATCATAGGGAATGCCTCGCAGAGGTCCCAGTAGATATAACCGCCGTACTTGTCACCACCGCATGATGGAGGACAGTAGAGGTCGCAGACACGGATACCTTCTGGTTCCTTCTTCTGGAAGATAATCTCCTGGTAAGCACCATAAGGATACTTGAAGTCGCCATAAGCAGTGACATCAGCGAAGTCGGCTGCAATCTGCACTGCATAGTAGCCCCAACCTAACTCATCGGCATTGCCATTGTCCTTGTCGGCGTGTACCTCGTAGATACGATAGTCGCCGGTTGTCATCGTCATGATGGAACGCGATGCAGTGAGAGACTTTAGCCAACGCTCCTTGTCGTAAGTAGGATATCCGAGGAGGTCCTTTGTCTCAGGTGTACCCCACTGTCCTTCAGGATTGTTGTGGAGTGGCGATGCAGCATCGAGATAGACGCGTGAGAGGAGGCCAAGACAAACAGCCTCGTTGACACGACCGTTGGTACTACCTGATGTACGAGGACGGAGCACCTTCATGTTGAGGGCTGTCTGTACCTCGTTGACGATGTAGTTGATACAGTACTCATAAGTGTCGCGCTCAGCTTTCACCTTATCGTCGGCTGTGTAGAGGGTGTCGCCGATTACTGGCACACCACCATAATGGCGAACGAGCATGTAGTAATACCATGCACGAAGGACATGACACTCAGCGATGTACTGCTTGCGTGTAGATTCCATCATCGGAGTCTTATCGATCTTCGAGAGGAATGTGTTACATGCACGAATCTGGCGATAGCAGGTCTTCCACACATCGTCGGTAACGATTACCGGGTTGACGGTACCTGTGGCGAACGCCATACCAGTGGTGATTGATGATGAAGGACGGAACTCCGCCTCATCACAAGCCACCTGTAAACCTCCGTTGGAACTGCCGGTGTTGTGACCACCGAAACGGTCACCGTCAGTGTCGAAGCCGACATCGGTGTAGATCTGAGTGAGGAAGCCTGAAGCGTAGGTAGAGTCGCCAAAGACTACGGCCTCGTTCAAATCGTTCGTTGCCGTCTGATCCAGGAAGCTTCCATCACAAGAGGCTACTCCCAATCCTAAAAGGGAGAGCCAAAGCAAACTTGACTTGATCTTCATTTGTTAATTTGATTTATTGATTTATGAATTATTGTTTTTTCTTTTCTAGGGGGCTAGGGGTTCTAGATATTTATTATCTAGATGTTCTAGGCTTTCCAGCTTCTCTGCCCTTTAGAATAACCAATGGTGGAAGCCGCTGCCCACCTCTTTCTGTCCGTCAGGGAGTTCGATTGTTGCTGTCGAGCCCACAGGTACCGTCACATTCAACTGTGTCTTGCCTGCCAAGCGACGCCACTCAACGGTTATCGTGCCGTAAGGAGTTTCCTTGTTTACTCGTGTCCACTGCAAAGCATCTGGATATTGCGGTGCTACAGTGAAATGCTCATAGCCAGGGTGCTCCTCGTCAGGAATGATTCCTCCCAAAGCCTGATAGAACCATGTACCGATTCCGTTGTAGCAGTTGTGGATGCGCGAACGACTGCGATCCCACGACTCCCAAGTGGTGGTGGCGTCATGATTAATCATGTCCATATATCCAGGATAGTCTGGCTGTTTGAGAATGTCGTACATGAGGTTTGCCTCTTTGTTGCGTGTTGCCCATTCCGTAAAGATTGCCACACCGACAAGACCAACGGCTATATGAGTATTGTATTTTGTGCGCGAAAGCACTTCCAACTTCTGCTTTACTCCATCAAAGAGTTCCTGTGGCACAACACCTGTGTTCATAGCGTATGACATGTCGAGCGGCGAACCACTGGCATAAGTGCTGTCCTCTGGATGATAGTAGGTGTCGTGAATCTTTTTCAGGAGTTCCTTGCGCCATGAAGCATATCGCTCTGCATCATCGGTCTTGCCGAGATGATTGGCGATCTGAGTCATTGAGGCGAGACACTCCGACACTAAACAGTTGCTGACGTGCATCACTGAATTCTCATCGCCGGCATCGACACCCATCGGTGTAAGCCAGTCGCCGAGGAACCATCCGCGGTTCTTTGTGTCAGGCCAGCGACCGAGCAGTCCGTTTGGCGAATACTGCTTCACATATTCCAACCAGCGAGTCATGTTGCCATAGTGTTTCTGCAACATTCGGTCATCGGCATAGTTGAGGTATGCTCTGTAAGGCGCTCTCACGATGAATCCACACCAGTAAGGACCACCACCGCCGCCTCCTGCTGGGGCTACATGTGGCACTCCCCCATCAGGATCCTGTACGTCAGCCCAAGCCTGAATCCAGTTGTAATAGGTTGGAACGGCATCAAACATTGTCTGAATCGACATTGTCGATGAGTTGCCGTCACCGCCATAGCCCATTCTCTCGAGATGAGGGCAGTCAACGGAATAGCCTCCGAAGGTGATACAACGGAAGGTGCGCTGAACCATATCGTGAATGGCAGTGAGGTCGGCATCAGAACAAGCGAAATCGGTCTTAGAATCAACGAGACCGGTTATCTGGCTGGCTTTCACATCATCGCACGATGGTTCATAGTCGAGACCGCTGACACGGACATATCGGTAGGCATGCGAGTGGAAACGGTTTGTGAAAGTCTCATCGCCTTCGCCCTTGGCTGTATAGACATCAAACTCGCCCTTGCCGTCCATCTCGAACAGACCGTCCATAATCTGGAATTCGCCGTTCTCCAAATCGTCGGAGTATTCTATCTTCACCTCCTGACCTTTGCGAAGGTTGTGGAAAGTCATTGCAAAATAACCACTGATGTTTCTGCCCAGATCGGCCACCCATCCCTGTGGAGTCATCCTGCCATAGACAGGGCGCATGGTGTTCACAATCTTGTTGCCGGCAAACATGGTCGGAGTGGCTTTCATATCAGCAATCTCCACCACCTGCACCGGTGCATTGCTACGCTTTGCGAGGTTTGCGGCAGTCAATGGTTGTGTGAAGACATTCACTGCTCCGTCGAGTTTCTCGCCACCAAACTGCAATGGTCCCCAACTGCCGATACCGGAATAGCCACTCGGAGTAGCCATCCATGTAGCATCGGTCTTTGCAACAACCTCGATTTTATTTCCCGAAACAGCATCAATCTCGGCCTTCACCACCGGACCGGCATATTTTGCATCGAAGGTTGCCTTCTTGTACCAACCCTGACCAAGACAGATAGCAATATCATTGTTGCCCTTGCGGAGGGCTGAAGTGATATCATAGGTAACGATTGCCGAACGCATTGTCAACTGTGTCTGCGAAGGGGCAAGGTATGTGTCGGAGATTCGCTGACCGTTTACATATACCTCGTGGTAACCCAGCGAGTTTACATGCATCAGAGTGCGGCCGACTTTCTTCACCTTGACTGTCTTCCACAAAACAGGTGCTTCCTGATTGCCCAGCGATTCTGGTTGCATGATGTAATCGCCCTGAAGGAGAGTCTCATCTACTCCTACGCTGAAACGTGCCACATCGCTCCACTCTGTTGCATTGCCCGAATTATCGTAAGAACGGACACGCCAGAAACAGTGACTACGAGGCTGGAGTTCAGCACCGCCGTAAGCCACCATCACTTGTTGTTTCGTAGTAATCTTGCCCGATTTCCATATATCGGCTTTTCCACCAATGAGCTTTACCGAGTCAGTGCCGACCTCTATCTCGTAGGCCGTCTGCTTCTCGTCAAGGACATTTTTTGCTGCCCGCAACTTCCAACTGAAATGTGGCTTTCCGTTGTCAATTCCGAGGGGATTATACAGATTCTCGCATTTCAAATCGTACACCGAGAGCGACGAATTCTGTGCTGTAGCTGTGGTTGGCAACAGAACAAATGATGCAAGAATTGAGGACGCAATTGCGAAGATTGATTTCAAATTCATCTGGCTTTCGTCAGTTTAGCAGTTCTACATTTAGGACTTATTTCACTGCAAAAATACCAAATAAAACTGAAAAGACAAACCAAATTCTGAGATATTTTCTGCCCGACCGAATAATTATCATTATTCATATAAATATTGAGCAAAAACATATAAAAATCCAACCAACGCCGCAAAGCCTCCCTTTACAGGGGACTCATTTTCGCAACAAAATGTTTGGCGGTACAAAATAAAAACTGTAACTTTGCACCGTACAAGTTCTCTCACAAAAAAAACAAAAAAAACAACCGATTAAATATGAAAAGAACATTCTCATTGCTTCTTGTGCTGGTATGCGGCTTGGTATTCACTTCGTGTTTGAAAGAAGACACCGGATTCGGCGTAATCACTCCCGAGGTATCAAAGAAATGGATTGATGCAGCAAGCGGCAACTACCGTGGCATGATGTATGTGATAAATACAAAAACCGGCGAGGGCGTAACATTCACCACTGAAGCCACCGTCACTGCCAACGACTCAATAATAACCGTCAGTCCTTTCCCTGTGAAGGGCCTGGCAAAATACGCTTTAGGCGAGACAGCCGAAATGCTTGAAAAATGCGACCAGAGTGTGAACGGTACATTCAAGGCCGAGTTGCATCCTTACAACGGAGGAGTGCCACATACATATACCTTCTATATGTTCCCTACCACCGAGACTATGGATGTGAAAACAACATGGAAAGGCGTTGATTACAACATTTCAATAACATGGGGCACAGATATCACACTGACAGAGGCCGCATATATACGCTACGGCTACGGCGAGCGATACATCTTCCCTCTTGCCGACTTTGATGTGACTCTTAGCAACATCTACGGACATATCCTCATCAAGGAGTTCAAGGTAAACAACGAAGTGTACAACACCCCAATACTCTACGACCTAAACGTCAGCAAGACATCGGTAACTTGGTAATGCCGCACAACTATCCGCCCATCACAGGACAATGTCCACACGATAAGAAACAAATATAAAAAGGTTGAGCCCCGTAATGGATGCTCAACCTTTTTTAGTGTATGTTTGTTTTATGTGGGAAATTACATAACCCACCTTATTTCAAACGGAAGGCGCAGAAAGCGAGATACAACGCACAGAGCAGGATGACTCCTACTCCACCGGTCATGCCTCCATTCTCAATGGCAAAGCCCAAGACTGGGGTGACGATGGCTCCGCCGGAAATGGCTGTAATCATCAGACCGGAAATCTCATTGGCCTTGGTTGGCTGTGCCTGAAGTGCCTCGGAATAGATAATCGAGAACACCGAAGAGGCAAGGAAACCGATGGCTCCTATGCAGACAAGGTCGGTCATGGCATGACTGACGAACATCAGTACCAACACAGCACCCACGCACGCAGCGATATTCCAACGGAAATACTTCACTCCGGCTACACGCGAGAGGAGATAACTACCCAGCAGAGCTCCGATGGTACGGCAGAGGAAATAGGTCTGCGGTGCCCATTTCTGCTGTTCGGCTGTCCACTCAAAACGGTCGGCCATGAGCTTGGAACTGATGAAGTTTACCGACACATCCAAACCCACAACGAAGAGGATGCCGAGGAAAAGCAACAGGATGGTGTTGTCCTTCAACAAAGAGAAGGTAGCACCGAGGTCGAGGGTTGCACCCGAACTCTTCTCACGTTCTATCGGTGTTGCCACGAGCCAAACGGCAGTGATGAGGGTGATGGCACCGAGCATAGGGAAGCAGAGATACCACTTGTCCTCGCCCCACTGGCTTACAGCAAGGATTACAAACTCAGGACCGAGGAGTGAAGAGAGGGCTTTCACAACCTGTCCGGCTGTCAGTGAGGATGTGAGCAGTCGGCCGTCGGTGATGACATTGCTCACCAGCGGATTGAGCGACACCTGCAGAATGGTGTTGCCGATGCCCAGAAGGGCAAAGGCAATGACACAGGTGGTGCTGTCGTAGATGACCAACGGAAGAAGCATTCCCACAATGGTGACTACCATTGAGATGACTACGGTGTTCTTACGACCAATCTTGTTCATGAGATTGCCAAAAGGAATGGCAAGGAACAAGAACCAGATGAACACCATTGAAGGAACGAAACCCGTCATCGAGTCGCTCCATCCGAAAGAGCGCTGAACATAGTCAGAGCCTACTCCCACGATGTCGCAGAAGCCCATCACGAAGAAGCCGAGCAACAGCGGGAGGAGTTTAGTTATTATATTTTTATTGAGCATAATGATATTAAAGCCCCGAGATATCTCGGGGAACAGGATAGGGAACAGGACAATTATTTACAAATTAGCCAAAGCGTAAGCGTAAGCACCGTACATGATCGACGATGAAGCACCGTTCTTCGAGAAGCCTACACATGTAGCACGGTTGGTGAGGTAAGGCACAGTCTTGTCAGTGCGTGGAACCTTCACTGCATCAACATCGATGCCGAGGAACTGGTTGCGCTGCTCTTCGTCCTCCCAGTTGTAAGCCTTCATCTGGATCATTCCCACGCGCTCGCCTGCGAATGTAGTAAGATGTGAGTTGAGGGCATCAACAAGGGCTGGCATGATGTACTTGCCTGCACCACAAAGGCCACCACCGATGGCTACGATACCATCAACGATGTTCACTGCATTTGCAATACCGTTACCAGCGATTGTGCCTAATTCAGCGAAACTGCCGCGAGCTGCCTCCTGATCGCCTGGCTCGATGCCCTCGGCAATCTTGAAGATGTCGTAAGGAGTGAGACCTTCGGCACTCTTGCCCGAAAGTTCCTGATAAACACGACGAACGGCACGAACACTGACACCTTCCTCAGCAATCATGTGGGTGTGCTTTGCGTTGCGCATACACCAAACATCACCACCGCAACCGTTGTCGCCAGTGAGGAGAGTACCGTTGATGACAGCACCTCCACCGAAACCAGTACCGAAGGTGATACCGATGAGGTTCTTATAACGACGCTTTGAACCAGCATCCTCAAATGCCTTGTTCACCTCTGGGAGCATACCAGCAAGGGCCTCGCCATAAGCGAAGAGGTTTCCGTCGTTGTTGATGAATACAGGAATCTTGAACACTTCCTCGAGGTATGGGCCGAGAGCCACACCACCACGGAATGCTTTGAAGTTCTGGAGGTCACCGATGACACCATGCTCATAGTCGGCAGGACCAGGGAAAGCGAAACTGATTGCCACTGGTTTCTTGTTGAGTTTGCTTATTACCTGATTGAAACCGTTGACGAGAACATCGAGACAGCCCTCGATATTATCAGAAACAGCACTGAGACCGATTGGTTCAACGATCTGCTTGTATCCCTGGATTGCAGAGAATACGAAATTTGTACCACCCGCATCAAGGGTGAGAACAATACGATTGTCTTTTGAGAAATTCATAAGAATATAGGTTTTTATTGCAATTAGAACACAAATTTACACTTTTCTTGCAACAATAGCAAATATTTTAAAAAAATTAGTTACCTTTGTTGCAGAAACTATAAAAAAAAAGCCCCCAGCCCCCCAAAGGGGAGTAAGCGAAAGCGATGGTGGGAACTAAAACCGATAAAATTATGCAAAAGTCTCTTCTCACACTCTCTGTTTTGGGTGCTTTGCCAGTGATGGCACAGAAAACTGCCCAGCAGCGTCCAAATGTGGTATTAATCGTGGCCGATGATATGGGCTACGGCGATGTCAGTGCCTATGGCCAGACAAGTATTTCAACACCAAACATCGACCGACTGGCGTTAGGTGGAGTATGTTTCACCGATGGTCATGCCACTTCCGCCACTTCTACCCCATCACGCTACGGAATGTTCACGGGTATGTATCCGTGGAAAAATGCCGATGCAAAGATCCTTCCGGGCGATGCTCCGCTGCTCATTCCGGAATCGCAGTTCACCATGCCTCGTATGTTCCAGCATGCGGGCTACAAGACTGCCGCCATCGGCAAATGGCATTTGGGAATGGGCTATGGCAAGATTGACTGGAACAAGCAGATTACTCCTGCGGCTAATGTTGTGGGATTCGATTATACCAATGTCATTGCCGCCACTGTGGATCGTGTGCCTACGGTGTATGTGAGAAACGGTCTTGTGGTGGGTCTCGACCCTAACGACCCGATAGAAATCGACTATGATAATCCTTTCCCAGGCGAGCCAACAGCCTTGACAAACCCTGAATTAGTAAAGATGCAGTGGAGCCACGGTCATCATGATACAGTGGTGAACGGCATTCCTCGTATCGGATTCATGAAGGGCGGAAAGAGTGCCCACTGGGATGACGCCACAATGGCACAGTATCTCGTTGACGAGGTGAAGACTTTCATCAATGAGAATGCCGACGAACCGTTCTTCCTCTATTACGGATTGCACGAACCTCATGTGCCTCGCACAGCGATGAGCCAGTTTGCGGGCACTACCCCACTCGGTCCTCGCGGTGATGTTGTTGTGGAAGCCGACTGGTGCGTGGGTGAGGTGATGAAAGCCCTCGAAGAGAAGGGAATCCTTGAAAATACCATCATCATCTACACCTCCGACAACGGTCCGGTGCTCGACGATGGCTATGTGGACGGTGCTCGCGAATCGGCTCCTCTTCACGATCCGAATGGTGGTCTTCGTGGTGGAAAATATTCGCTCTACGATGCGGGCACACGCGTACCTTTCTTTATTTATTGGAAAGACCACATAAAGCATGTGGAAACCGACGCCTTGGTATCGCAGTTGGATCTCGCAGCATCGTTTGCCACAATGCTCGGCGAGAAAGTTCCAGCTGGACTCGACTCACAGGATATCCTCTCCACCTTCATGGGAAAGAACCAGAAAGGCAGAAAGGATATGATTATCGAAGCCTCAGGCCGACTGGCATATCGCTATGGTCACTATGCACTGATACCTCCTTATCAGGGCAACAAGACCAACGAGACGGGCAATGAGTTAGGTGTGGAAGACCATTATGCTCTTTATGACCTCTCAGCAGAGCCTTCACAGATGCACGATATATCTGCCGAGAACCCTAAACTCGTGAAGAAACTGCAGAAGAAGTTCCTTGCCATCGTGGGCAGTTACTATAAGAACGACACCAAGGAAGAGGTTCTGAAATAAAAATCGCATTATCGCATTATCGCAATAAGGTGCCTTTTTTTCGACAAAATCATATATATACTATTATAATATATATAGTATATTACATATAATGATTAATGTGGTTTTAAAGGGTGCTTATTG
>JAUNIK010000193.1 GCA_030523505.1 Prevotellaceae bacterium
ATAATAAGGTATGATTACAGTTAGCAATTTAGCAATTCAGTTCGGTTCACGAGTACTTTACAAGGACGTAAACATCAAGTTCGTACCAGGCATCTACGGTGTCATTGGTGCCAACGGAGCAGGAAAGTCAACACTCCTCAAGGCTATCAGCGGTGAGTTGGAGCCAAACAAGGGTACTGTTGAGATGGCTCCAGGTGAGCGTCTGTCAGTGCTCGAGCAGGACCACTTCAAATACGATGAGTTCTGTGTGATGGACACAGTGCTCATGGGACATCAGCCATTGTGGCAGAACATCAAGGAGAAGGAAGCACTCTATATGAAAGAGGATTTCACCGACGAGGATGGCATCAAAGCAGCCGAACTCGAGGAGAAATATGCCGAGATGGGCGGTTGGACAGCTGAGAGCGATGCAGCACAGTTGTTGCAGCATCTGGGTGTGGCAGAATCGCTCCACCAGAAGCAGATGTCAGAACTCTCAAATACTGAGAAGGTGCGCGTGATGCTGGCAAAGGCGTTGTTCGGCAATCCTGACAACCTCCTCCTCGATGAGCCTACCAACGACCTCGACCTCGACACAGTACAGTGGCTCGAGGAGTATCTCTCGAATGTGGAGCAGACAGTGTTGGTGGTATCGCACGACCGTCACTTCCTCGATGCCGTTTCAACACAGACAGTAGATATCGACTTCGGCAAGGTGACAGTATTCGCCGGCAACTACTCATTCTGGTATCAGTCATCACAGTTGGCTCTCCGTCAGGCACAGAACCAGAAGGCTAAGGCTGAGGAGAAGCGCAAGGAGTTGGAAGAGTTCATCCGCCGATTCTCTGCCAATGTGGCAAAGTCAAAGCAGACTACATCTCGTAAGAAGATGCTCGAAAAACTCAACGTTGAGGAAATCCAGCCTTCTACACGTAAATACCCAGGCATCATCTTCCAGATGGAGCGCGAACCTGGAACACAGATTCTCGAGGTTGAGGGCCTGAAGGCTGTCGAGCCAGACGGAACAGTATTGTTCGACAATGTGTCATTCCAGATTGAGAAGGGTCAGAAGACAGTATTCCTGTCGCACAACCCAAAGGCTATGACAGCATTGTTCGAGATTATCAACGGCAATCGCGAGGCTGACGCAGGTACATACAAGTGGGGCGTGACAATCACCACAGCCTACCTCCCACTCGACAACACCTCGTTCTTCGACTCTGACCTGAACCTTGTTGACTGGTTGAGCCAGTTCGGTACAGGCAATGAGGTGACAATGAAGGGCTTCCTCGGTAGAATGCTCTTCAAGCAGGAAGAGGTAGAAAAGAAGGTACGCGTGCTCTCGGGAGGCGAGAAGATGCGCTGTATGATTGCACGAATGCAGTTGAAGAACGCCAACTGTCTTATCCTCGACACTCCTACCAACCACCTCGACCTGGAGTCTATTCAGGCATTCAACAACAACCTGGTTGGTTTCAAGGGTAACATCATCTTTGCTTCTCACGACCACGAGTTCATCCAGACTGTGGCAGATCGTATCATCGAACTCACACCTAACGGTACCATCGACAAACTGATGGATTACGATGACTACATCTACGACGAGCAGATAAAGGCACAGAAAGAAAAGATGTACAACGCATAATAAACCTTTTATAATCCCTCCCCTCACGGGAGGGTTTTTAATTGGCACGAAGTTTGTTTCTAATAGGACAAATATGAAAATATTCAGAAAAATGAAAAAGGAAGAGATAACTCCCACTGAGGAGGAGTTGAACAAGACTCCAAACAACGAACAGAACACAGAGGAGCAGGCTGCTGAGGCTGCCCCAGATACTGAGAACACAACAGAGGCAGAGCCTGCAGAGGAGAAAGATCCGCTGGATGTGGCTCTGGCTGAAATCGAAGAGCTCAAAACACAGGCGCTCTACAAGGCTGCCGAGTTCGAGAACTTCCGTAAGCGAACCATCGCTGAAAAGACAGAACTCATTCTCAATGGCGGACAGAATGTCATAAAGGCAGTTCTGCCAGTGCTCGACGACATTGAGCGTGCCATCGAAAATGCACCAAAGGCTGACTCTGTCGAGGCTCTCGAAGAAGGTTGGGAACTCATCGCCAAGAAGTTGAACAAAATTCTTGAAGGCCTTGGCGTTCAGAAGATTAACACCGAGAATGCCGACTTCGATACCGACTTCCACGAGGCTATCGCACTCGTTCCAGGTATGGGCGACGACAAGAAAGGCAAGATTATCGACTGCGTTCAGGCTGGCTACACCTTAAATGACAAGGTTATCCGTCATGCCAAAGTGGCAGTAGGGCAATAAGGACCCACCCCTCCCCCCGCCCTTGCAAGGAGGGGAATGAAATGATTATTTGAACAAAACTTAAGTAGATACCCCCATAAACTATCTACGCCCCGTCCTGAAAGGAAGGGGTCGGGGGAAGGTCAATGGCAAAAAGAGATTATTACGAAGTGCTTGGTGTTGACAAGAATGCCAGCGCTGCAGACATAAAGAAGGCATATCGCAAGATTGCTATCCAATATCACCCTGACCGCCAGGGCGACAAGTCGGAAGCTGAGAAGAAAGAAGCCGAGGAGAAATTCAAAGAGGCTGCCGAGGCTTACAGCGTACTGAGCGACGAGACTAAGCGCCAGCAGTACGACCAGTTCGGTTTCAATGGCCCTAACATGGGCGGAGGGTTCGGAGGTGGTGGCTTCGCCGACTTCGACCTTAACGACATCCTGAACAGCGTCTTCGGTGGCGGTGGAGGCTTCGGAGGCTTCGGCGACTTCTTCGGAGGTGGCGGCGGTGGTCGCTCACGCGGTCCACGCGTATATAAAGGTGCAGATTTGCGTCTGAAAGTAAGAGTATCGCTCGAAGAGGTGAACACCGGAGTGACCAAGAAGTTCAAGGTGCGCAAGGATGTGTGCTGCCCTGACTGTAAGGGCTCGGGCAGTGCCGACGGTGCTGTAGAGACCTGTTCACAGTGTAATGGTTCGGGCGTGACATACCGCACACAGCGCTCTATGTTCGGCATGATGCAGACTCAGGTGGAGTGCAGCACATGTGGCGGTGACGGAAAGATCATCAAGAACAAGTGTAAGAAATGTGGCGGCACAGGTGTCGTAAAAGAGGAGGAGATTGTTGAGATCAATGTTCCTGCTGGTGTTGCCGACGGAATGATGTTCACCGTTCAGGGCAAGGGAAATGCCGGTCCTCGCAATGGTGTGGCAGGAAATATCCAGGTATATGTCGAGGAGGAAGACAACAAGACCTTCGTTCGCGATGGTCAGGACCTTATCTACAACCTCCTGCTCGATTTCCCTACAGCAGCCCTCGGCGGTGATGTGGAGATTCCAACAATAGAAGGCAGCAAGGTGAAGATTAAGATTGAACCAGGCACCCAACCAGGAAAGACTCTCCGACTCCGTGCGAAAGGTCTCCCTGCTGTTCAGGGCTACGGAAGTGGCAAGGGCGATCTGCTCGTGAATATCAGCATCTACGTGCCAAAGACTCTGTCGAAGGATGAGAAGAAGGCTATCGAGTCGCTCCGTGGCAGTGACAACTTCAAGGGTGACACTGAGACTAAGAGATCGATATTCAACTTCTTCAAGAGATATCAATAAATAATGAACTATCAAGATACAATAGAATATCTGTACAACGCTGCACCTGCCTTTGAAAAGGTGGGTGCAGGTGCTTATAAGGAGGGACTTTCAAACACCAAAGCCCTCGACGAGCATTTCGGTCATCCTCACCGTCAGTACAAGACAATCCACATTGCCGGCACTAACGGCAAGGGCAGTTCCTCGCACTCCATTGCTGCCATTCTGCAAAGCCAGGGCTACAAGGTGGGACTCTACACATCGCCACACCTCGTTGACTTCCGCGAGAGAATCCGCGTCAACGGAGAGTGCATACCCGAGGAGCGTGTCGTTCGTTGGGTTGAGGAAGAGAAGGATTTCTTTGAACCACTCTGTCCAAGTTTCTTTGAACTGACAACAGCCTTGGCGTTCCTCTACTTTGCAGAGCAGAAGGTGGATATTGCAGTCATCGAGGTAGGTTTGGGCGGTCGTCTGGATTGCACCAACATCATCACTCCCCTACTCTCGGTCATCACCAACATCAGTTTCGACCACACACCGTTTCTCGGCAACACCCTTACAATGATTGCCCGGGAGAAGGGCGGCATCATCAAAGAGAATGTGCCTTGCCTTATCGGCGAATATACCGAAGAGACACGCCCAGTGTTTGAAACCATCGCTGCAGAGAAGTCAGCACCAAGCAGCTTTGCCGAGGATAACATCATCGAGAGCGATGCGGAATTTGAGTTGAAAGGCTATTATCAGGTCAAGAACAAGAACACCATTCTCAATGCGGTGAGCATCCTTCGTGAGCAGTTGGAGATTAGTGACGAAGCCATTCGCAATGGTCTCGCCAATGTGTGCGAGTTGACCGGACTCATGGGACGTTGGCAGAAACTCAGCGAAAAACCTCTTGTAATCTGCGACACCGGTCACAACCTCGCCGGATGGCAGTTCCTCGCTCCACAGATAAAGGAAACCTTCGCTTCAATCTCCGCTATCAATAATTCCCTCCCCTCGGGGAGGTCAGGAGGGGGCCCTTCACTCCGCATTGTCTTCGGCATGGTTGACGACAAGGATATCAACGCTGTGATGCAACTTCTCCCTAAGGATGCCACATATTATTTCTGTCAGGCCTCAACACACAGAGCTGTTCCCGCAGAACGAGTGACTGACATTGCTAAAAGCAAAGGCATCGAGGGACGAGTATTCCATACCGTCATCGAGGCTTACAAAACAGCCTTGAACGAAGCTCACAAAGAGGACATGATATTCGTTGGTGGTAGCAGTTATGTCGTTGCAGACTTGCTCACAGAACTGCCAACTTTGCATTAATATACCCAAAATAAACCGAATTAATAGTTTTTAACAAGTTAAAGGGCATAATTTTCCATGTTTAATTTGCTCGTTTGAGTTTTTTTCGTTTACTTTGCAACAAATAAGTAACTAAAAAACAATAAATTTATGTCAAACTCAACAGAAACACAATATCTCTGTGGTCTGAAGCATGAAGACTTCCAGACCACTATCGACGGTAAGAAGACCGATCTCTACATCCTCAAGAACAGTGCAGGCACTGAGGTTGCAGTAACAAACTATGGTGGCGCACTCGTTGCTATTATGGTACCTGACCGCGATGGAAACTATGCAAATGTTATCCAGGGTCACGACTGCATCAAGGAGGTTGTAGAAAGCCCAGAACCTTATCTCTCTACTCTCATCGGTCGTTATGGCAACCGTATCGCAAAGGGTAAGTTCCAGCTGAACGGCAAGAAGTACGAACTCTTCGTGAACAATGGTCCAAACTCACTCCACGGTGGTAAGAGCGGTTGGAACGCAAAGGTTTGGGACGCAATCCAGATGAACGACCATGAGTTGTCGCTCACATACGTTTCTCCTTACGGTGAGGAAGGTTACACAGGCGAGGTTAAGTGCCACGTTACATACACTCTCACAGAGGACAACGAACTTGTAATCAACTACCTTGCTACAACAAACAAGAAGACTATCCTCAACCTCACAAACCACGGATTCTTCTCATTGGCAGGTATCGCTGACCCAACTCCATCAGTTGACAACCTCATCTGCGAGAT
>JAUNIK010000194.1 GCA_030523505.1 Prevotellaceae bacterium
CTCAATCTGCTTGGCGAAATACTTATACTGCTGCATCTGGGTGTATTCAGCTATCCATTTTGCAAACTCACCTACTGTCAGCATCTTCTCGTTGGTTGGTGTCTGTCCTTCACGAACTTTCATGCCACGAGGACACCCCCAAAGCAGCCACATCATCATGCCTGCACGCAGACCATAGACTGCTGCACGATTGGCCAACTGTCGGAAAATGCTTTCACCGCTTTCCTTGTAGAGTTCCACCTGCTCGCCCATATATTCGTTCATCATACGAAGCAGATAGTCGCATGGGAAATATTCCACACCTGTTTCTACTTCACCGCTTGGCAGTGTGTGTTCCTTGCCTTCGCCGATGGCGCTGATGAAGTCCAGAGCCTTGTCAAGTCGGTTCTGCTGAGCCTTGGAAAGCGACTTGTACTTCGGACTGAATCCGTCGAGTCCTGGGTCGAGGTCAACAATCATGAAGCGTGAGGCTGTACCATCTTCGATGGCTGCCGAATTGAAGAATCGCATCATCATGGCAGGAGTGCCACAGAGAACGAGGTTGAGATAGCAATGGAAGAACACATTGGCCGACTGATCGGTCTTTGTCTCTTTCGACACTATGCCATTGTCGAAGCCCTTCTTGATGACATAGCCTATCTGCGAACCGTGTTCAGAACGGAGACTTCCAATGAGCGAACTAATCTCTTCGGTACAGAGGAATCCGTGCTTACCCTTGAGTTCGTTAAGGGCATCGATGAGTTGAGCCGATGTTATGTTGTCGGCAAGGATTGGCGATGCATAGACATTACGCTTTTGGCGAACCTGCATGTTGGTGGTTTCCAATCGTTCCTTGCGTTCGGCTTCAGCCTTGTCGGTCATCTCCTTCTTGTGGATGAGCAACTTCGACAAAACCTTCTGTTCAAGGTTGTTGATGAAGCCCTTACCACCACCGAACTGCGATGTTACAGCAACGAAAAATGCAAGGCTATGTGTACGATTTTCGTCACAGAAACGCACACCAGTGCCGAGAGTGCCCAACATTGCCATGAGAGCCATGAGAACGGCCATGTGCTGGCGTTGAGGATAACAGTTGAGAATGTCGCAAACCACAGGTGGGAGAAGGTCGTAAGGAGGCAAAACCAATGGTTCCTTCTTGACGCCCAGATCGGCTCTCACACTGCGAAAGATGCTCTGCATCATCGGTGACATGTTTCGTGTATAACCACCTCGCTGACTGATACCGTTGGATACTGCATGACGAATCTCCTCATCGTCGAGACCAACCTGCTTGAACAGTGGTGCCAACAGTTCATAGGTGTAGCGGAAATCGCAGTTTGTGAGAGGTCGCAACTGAACAGCCATCTTGAAAGCAGTAGTCTCACGGTTGCCCTCTTTTGTCACTCCGTCGCCGCACATCTGTTCCATCAGTCGATGTATGATTTCCTTCATCGGTATGTTCTCATACATCACACCATCAAGATACGAGAGCATCTCGTCGGTGGCGGTTACTTCTGTGCTGTCTTCCTGTGCTACGAAAGGCTCTTCTGCAGGTGTCACAACCTTATCCTCGAGTTCAATCTCAGGAAGCGAAAACAGTTGATCATCTACTTTAATCATATACTCACAAGGTACTGCGTATGAACCTCTTGAGATATTGCAGACTTTCTTGTCACGCTCCAGATAAAGAGTGTTTGCTACTCTTGTCTGACACTTAATGATCGACTCGCCTGGGTTGAGTTTTGTGACTAATCGCAGACCTTCGCCACTTGGAGAGATTCCGGCATAGAGCACACCGAGCGACTCCTCGAATGGTTCAACATTGAGAGTGTACCAACTGCGAATGTCGGCAATTTGTGTGTGGTCGAAATCGTGAATGCACAGGCCAGTAGAGATAGCTGTTTCCACAACAGGCTGTTCGCCTCCGTCCTCGCAGTGAGCCATGAAGATGATGAGTGGTAACTCGCCCTTGAGTTTTCGCAAGTCCTCTCCCTGTTTCTTAGCCTCTGGAATGCGGTTAAGGCATACATCAGTAACCACAGGTCGATTAGCTAATTCCATAAATGCCTCGCGTGAAGTGAGGGCTTTGGTGACTCCTGAAAACTGAGTTTCCATGAAGCCGATAGATGTTTTTTTCTTACTCATATAACAATTGATTTTTTACTGTTGCAAAGGTAATAACAAATCGCTGTATAACAAAAAAACACCAATTAACTCGATTGGAGTTAGTTGGTGCTTTTTGCTACTTAGTTGGCGTAGAATCCGACTTATTTAGTGCAAAATCTGTAAAATGTTATTACTAAATATTTTTTTGAAAAAATGAAATTTTCTGTTCTGTTACCATTCTTATTAAATACCACGCGTGCAAAAGGGTTTTACTTTCAGTTGACAGACGGGTTTCACTGATTGTCGTTTTCAACTGGTCGAGGGTGGAAATGCTCATATACATTTCATACGACAATGGGTCGTCAATGATTGCATGTATCTTTTTGTTGACGTTGCTTCCATGAACCAGATACTGCTTGTCGATGTTGTTCTGTATGATCTTGAGGTATGTATCAACATTATTGCCCGGTTTGATGATGCCCATAGCAGCAAATGCCACATAAGCAAGAATCCAGAAACGGGTCTTCGAAATGCCGACACCTGCTATCACGATTCTTCCGGTGAGTGGCGCATAGTATTTCTCGATGACCGATTTCAGGCAACTCAGCATCAACTCCTTGCCGTTGTCATCGACAAAGAGTCTGACCGTTGGACGATGTGCTGGTCGCTTGACGGCTTTCTTTTCCTCTTGCTTTCTTTTATACTCGAGGAATTCCTTTAATATTTTATCTTCTGCTTCAATCAACATGCGCTGTTTTCAATGCATAAATCAACGATATGGCAAACTACTCCTATAACACCAAAACTAACCTCACCTAACATAACATAACACAAACCAAGGTTGGGCGAAGGGAGAAAAATCAGGCGGAAATTGCAGAAACTATTGATTATCAATCATTTATATTGTCTATATATTGACTTCTTTGGCTATGATTTTTCCTTTGTTTTGCAGAATCCGGCTTTTACCCGTCAAAAATCCGTTGCTTAGATAGTGATTTCCACGGTCAGTCCGTAGGCTGTTCACCTAACACATGCTACACCGAAGGCGAAGAACAGCAAGGCTATCAATCGCTCGTGTATGTGCACGTACCTTATTAATGTTATGTTACGTTATGTTATGTTACTCTGATAGGATGTTGCCGATTTAATCCATAATGTTAAAAGTCAACTCAAACAGTCGGCAGTTGTTAGAGAAGATATAATTGAACGTGTGGTCTTCGTCGTCCAGAACCACTCCGTGCTTCTCGGCAAGACTGGTGAGTTTGTCGCGCATCACTTGTAGGGCATCCTCAAGGGTTTTTGGCAGCAAATCAGGCACATCACCTCTCATTATCGGAGCCAACCACGCATTCAGTTCCTTCGCCATCCTCACCTCACGGGGACTAAACGCTTCTTTGAAAAATCCCACGAGAGCATCATAGTTGCCAAGCCCCCACCCTCTCAGTCCGAGCATCTTGCCAATCTCCTCGTGCTGTTTCATGCGGAAGAGCAGATACATAAAGTTGATTTTCTTGTCGTACAACTCCTTTTGCCTGAGTTTTGAATTCCCCATTTTGACATGCATAATCTCATGGGCAAGGCGATCCTGATAAATGCCATTCACTCTCACATTCTTTTCAAGAATCTCGTCGGCGATGATTGCAGCCAAACGGAGCGATAACATTTCATGGCCTTTTTCGTAGATAAAATCAACGAGGTCTTGGTTTTGGAGCGAGAACTTCTTGCCCCATACCGTCATAAATGAAGGAATCTTGAACGCACGAGCAAGATCTACACCATAAGCCATGGTACCCACACCTGCAAAGAACTTCATTTCTTCGACAGCGCTAGGCCCAAAGTCCTTGAAAATGCGAAAATCAGTATATACGGGTTTGCCGTTATCTCCCATATCGGGATTACCAAAATAATCGTAGGCATAAATCAAGGTCGTCATGAAATTAAACTCATGAAGTCCCTTTTCAAGCAGTTTCACTGCTGCTTTGATCTTCTTTCTTGGTGTGAGTTTTGCGAAATCCATAACAATCTCCTTCTCATACAAACCATGAAGGAGTTCATACAAATATTTAGGATGTTCTTCGCGTGTAAACTGTTTCATATAATCATATTTTTTGTTCTGACTACAAAGAAACTATAATTATGCTAAACAACCGACAATCATTAACATCTTTTTCTGTATCTATTGCTATCTCTTCACAAAATATGCATTTGCGAGGTAGCATACTGCTGCGATGGCCATGCCGTTGATGCTGGCTATGCCCCATGTGATGGTGTTGGCAACGATGGCTCCGAGGATGACGCCCATTACCGAGCTCCATCTGACGGTCACTTCCTCTCGGTCCTTCTTTCCAATGAAATAGTCGAGGATGAGGATCATTCCGAGTGGTGGCAGTGTGCAGTTCAGAATGTTCAGCCAGTCGCAGAAGTTCCAATACAGCCATACGGCAAGCAGGGTTCCTATCGCACCAGCCACGAGCACCATTGTGTGCTTTGGCAAACCGAAGATGTTGGCAAGTCCCAATCCCGAGGTGTAGATGGCATTATCATTGGTTGTCCAGATGTTGAGACCAAGCACGATGAGTGCCACATAGAATAATCCGAGGTTTATCATCACCTCGAAGATATCGTTGCCTCCTACATAGATGCTACTGATGGCACCGAAGAAGAACATCAGACTGTTGCCGATGAAGAATGCCACAACGGTTACCCACAGGCCTTGCCATTTTGTGCGGGCAAAACGGGTGAAGTTTGGTGTGGATGTTCCTCCCGAAACGAAACTGCCGATCACCAATCCTATTCCAGCGAAGAGCGACATGTCCTTTGTGCCACGGGCAAACTGGCTCACGAGTGTGCCGTCGCCCTGCTGAACAGCCATCACCATTGCTAATGTACCGAGAATGGCAACACTCGGAACTGCGATATAACTGATCCACGCCAGACTCTTGATACCGAAATAAGCCGTAGCCGTCATCAGCAATCCTGCAATGCCCACAATGGCGTAACCCTCAAAAGGCATGTGGTCAGGCGACACTTCGATGTGCAGTATCTGTGTGACAACAGGTATGGCGAACATTGCAATGCCCACACCAAACCAGCCTATCTGTGTGAAGGCAATCATGCCACTTGGCAACCAGCTGCCTTTCTGTCCGAAACTGCGACGTGACAGCATGTCGAGTGTCATTCCGCTGTTTGCTCCGATATATCCGAGGATTCCGGTGTAGGTGCTGAGAATCAGTCCTCCGAAGAGCAATGCCTGGAGGAATCCCCAGAGATCCATGCCCTCGGCGAGTTTCTGGCCGGTCCACATACTTGCCGAGAAGAATGTGAATCCGAGCATAATCATAAACATGGACAGAAGTCCCTTGCGTTTCTCTACCGGTACGGTAGTCTTGGTGTAATCAATGTCTTGTTTCATATTGTTGTGGAATTATATTATAAAATATAAGCCCCCCTCCATCTCCCCCCTCATTGGGGGAGGGCTATGAAGTTAGCCTTGTTGGCGGAAAGCGCACTGTCAGAAAGAGTAGATACTACTCCCGCCCCATAAGGGGAGGGTTGGG
>JAUNIK010000195.1 GCA_030523505.1 Prevotellaceae bacterium
TGAATATATGAAAACAGAAAATTTCTACAGATTAGTGAACGGAACAGCACCGGAGGGTGTTGACGAGGTGAGAAGAAAGAACAAATACCTTGTTCCGTCAGGCAAGGTGCTCCTCGATTACGACGTGACTGACTGGCGTGAAAAGGTATGGCCAAAGATAGTTGGCAAGGAGAAAGAACTTGGAATTTTGCACATAGAAGAATCAACAAGGGGCAAGCTCCATATCACCGTAAGGCGAATTGATGGGCTGACCATCGGACAGACAATAGAATGGTTTGAGAGATTCCTCGATGTGGAGTTGGACAACACGAAGGACCTTGCCAGAATCTGCTTCTTGGTTCCGATGAGCATGGTGCTATATGTGGATGAAGCCTACTATGATGATTTCGTGGAACCTCAACAGCAAGACATTTCGGGGTTTGAGCCTGAGGTGGTTGACGATTGGAAGTATCTTACTGAAGAAGAGAAGTTCGACAGACTGATTCAGGAAGCAAGCGAAATGAAAATGCCGGATTTGATGGATGAGATTATCGATGATTTGACGCAACCAACCACTACTCCCGTAGCTACACCTCAACCAGACAATGAATACCACAGAGTTTACGAAGAAGATGAGGATGAGTTTCAGAGGATAGTGAATCTGGTGGTGAAGCAGCGCATTGATCTCTGTCCACGAGAGCCAGAGTGGTTTCGCTTAGCGATAGCTTGCTATTGTGTGCTGGGCGAAGAGGATGGTCGAGTGGAGTTCCACCGATTGAGCCAGTTCTACCCAAGATACACCTTCAAGGAGACTGAAGAGAAGTACAACCATGTGGCGAGATCAATGTACGACCAGGTGGGCCTTGGTTCGCTCATCTTCTGGGCAAAGAATGCCGGAGTGAAACTAAATGAAGAAGATATCGCGCGATAAACAACAGATTGAACAAGAACACAACAGATTATTTATTTTATTATCACAGGAACATAAAAACTAATCCTGACTCCAGACCCTATTATGAGTCCTCCCCCATGAGGGGGAGTTAGAGGGGGCTTCTATTATTATGGCAGTAAATTACAGATTGATGAAGAACAACAATGCGTCTTCTGCAAACTATGGCCGTTATTATGCTAAGGCTGTTCACACAGAGACAGTAGGCCTTGACGCACTTGCAGAGCGCATTCAAAGAAACTCGACTGCAAAGAAATCGGACGTATTAGCAGTGCTAACTGAGTTGGCAGAAGTTATGCGTGATGAGCTTATGGCAAGTCACGTTGTGAAAATCAATGGCTTAGGCTCATTTAAGATTGGATTGAAGAGCAAGTATGCAAAAACTGATTCGGAGTTCAATGCTTCGCAACATATCAGTGGTTGCAAGGTGAACTTCCGTCCTGAATACAATGTTGTTTCCACTGGAACATACGTGGATGATGAGGGTAACACAAAAGTGAAGAAAGTGGCAATTGCCAACCTCACCAAGGATATGCAGTTGAAGCAGTATTAATAACGCTAACGATTAGCAGATAATTTTATTCATTAAACAGATCTAGGACTTTTATGAGATAATTAAAGCCTGCTCGGGATTACCCCGGGCAGGCTCTTTTTGTTTTGTTTAGTCAGTTTCTATCCGACATAACTCCTTTCCTGAGATTCGTTTTCCATCTGGATGAGCTATCTTGCAATCCTTCAGCCTGAATCCAAACATCTCAACATCCTTGGTCTGTGCCTTTCTGTCTGTAAACCCATTGGCATCATAGACCTCCTGAACCTTCTGCTTTATCTCTGCCACAGTGAGTCTCTGACCATCATGAAAAGCATTCTGCACCAACGGCAAGAGTGAGCTTCGGGCAATGTGGAGCTTATACTCATGCACAATCTTACTCCTCTGGTGGCTCAGAGCCTTTATTCGCTCTGCGCCAAGAGCATCGAAAAACTCCTTTAGCTCAGGGTTGTGATACTCCATGTCCTCGGCAAGAAACTGCGTATAGATGGTGTTTGCTGTGCGCAACTGGCAGTATTGCTCCATCTGCTCCTTGAACGTGTCAGTGCAGATTGTGATATCCACCTGATCCTCATACCTCTGCCAGCCCTGACCGCCAACAAGCACAAATCGTTCAGTCTTGGCTAGGCTCTGCATGATGAACAATCCACTACTGTACTGCTCATGCTGTACATTATATGTCCAGATCTCAGCAAGAAGAGCCAGGTTGTTGAACACCCACTTGCCTTCAGTCTCATCATACACAGCATACGACTCCTTGTATTTCAGCACACGCTGAGCAGCCAACTCCCTTCTGCGGAGATGTGCCGTCAGAGCTTCATCATCATGAGCACGGTTGTAGAGCTCTATGATTTTGTTCGTGGTATCCACTCTACGCTCTATTCCAGCAATATACTCTTCGCGCGTTGAGTCATCAGCCGATGTGTTGTAAATAAACGTGATAACATTATGAAACGGATTTCGCTTCAATCTTTGTCTTCCGGCAATCTGCACTAACTCAGAGTGTATATCTGTCGAAGTATGACTCTGATGACAATCGCTGACGACGAAGGTTGAAGCACACTCCGACATGAAGTCGCAACCAGCATAAGCCGTTGAAGTACAGAGCGTTACAAGTTTATGGGGTTCTCCCTCCAGAGGGATTCTGCCCAGTTCATAGCCTTCACCCAACTGCTGTATCGCCTTAAGATTATCTTCCTTGTTCGCAACAACGATGTTCACCTGTTCTGCTGACAAACCAGTGTTCTTCACTATGTTGATGATATTCTTCACAGAATTCAGAAAAATCACGCATTCGCGACTCTCCAACTTTTCTCCCGACTCCGTGATGACAGAGATGAAACGGCCGTTTTTATAGTCCTCCACAATCTTCTGGGCAGCCAGAATGGGCTTGTTCACCTTACGGCGAATCACATGAGTTTTCTCAGCGTGAGGCCACCTCACTTCAGTATAAGGCAAATCCTTGAAGAATTCCAACTGTTCAAGGTAGCGGTCGTAGTTTGGAGTTGCCGAGAGGTAGGTCACGTAGGGCAGGTCCTTCAGCACCTGTAGGAGACGCAGTTCTGTGTCGCACTTGAAGGTGGCATCGCTCATCACGAACTGGAATTCATCAATAACTACATGCCACCCCTCCATATCAGGAATGTTCTCAAGCACACGAGGCAGGGAGTCGAACGTCACGAGCACCTTCTTCAACTCCGAATGATCTAAGTAGTCGGTAATCTGAAAATCTGCGGTATCTCCTGTAACGAGGAGCGTACCTGGCATCTGTTCATGCTTGTTTTTCAATAGCATGATTCTGGGAGACGCTACGATGGTGTGGTGCTCTCTATCGAGCAGTGCCATCGTCGTTCCTCCATTTCCTGTGAGGCCCTTACTCAGAATACCATGAGGCAGGCGGAATGGTTTGCCCGTCTCAAGTTCTATCTGGCTCAGGTACTTCAAATCAGGGTTGTCAATTGTTATGGTCTCTTTGCTAACCATCAGTAATGTTAATAATTTTCATTTGATAAAATAATCATCTGTTCTACTGTCTCCTCGATGGGAGGTTATCTATCACTATAATACTATAATTTTGCACATGTCCAAAAAATTGGATTTTGCCTCTATAATATATCACATATAAAAATAGACAGACATCGGACCCACCTTCGAAAAGACAGTCCCGATGCCCATTCTTGCCGCCGTCGGAAGCCCAAACTGCCAATACCGAGTTTTATCGCTTTGCTTTGAGCTTCTTTCGCTTCTCTATCTCTGGTTGCACATACGGTAAGATGTTCTTCTTCAGCTTCACCTTATCACACCCCTCTCGTTTGAGAGCCAATGCCAAGTCGATTACCTCCTCTGGCTTAGGCTCGTCGAGTAATACCGGCTTATAAGTGTTTTTGCCGATATAGACTATCTCCGGCTTGCATTTTGTCACCAGTCCAACCAACTCATTGTGATCGAACTCCATAATCGGCTCTATCGTCACGCCAGTCCTGAAACCTTCAGCAGCCAACTGGCTCATGGCCTCAGCTCTCTCCTCCACCCGAGGAGCCTTGCCCATAGCGTCATACCATCGGTTGGTTTCGATGGTTGTGACAAGAATTGCCTTCTTCATCACCGGATGATCCTTGAACTCAAGGAATCGCGCTGGATTCTTCGACTGGAACAGATAGCGGTTGCCATACTGTCCGCAGTGGTCGAGAACCTTTGTTATCCACTCCGATGGAATGCCCTCTGCCCAAATATCAACTGCAGATCCCACGAAGATAACATTACCAGAGCCAAGGTGCTCCCTGTTAGACGACTCTTTGAACACCAATGGGCGCTCATTGATTCCCAATATGGCTTTCATGTAACAATAGGTACACGCATGCGCGCATGTACCAGAAATCTCATTGTGAGTATGAGTCACCGACTCATACATGTTGCCTTTGCTTCTATGCATATTTATTAAATTTACATTTGTTTATTTTTTTTACTTAATAATCCTCCTGTAAAGTCGGGAAGCGGGCTCATTTTTGCCCGCCCCCCAGCCTTTTCTTAGCGCTTGATATGACGCTTCGACATTGCCTCCTGGATAGCAGGAGTCATCTCGACGTGGAACTTAACCACGCCCTTAGCCAAGTGGATCTTGGCTAACTCAACCCCCTCTTTGAATAGTTTGTGACGTGGGGTGAATTTCACTGGGAAGCCACCACGTATACAATGGCAGAGTACAACTTCTGCTACGTTATCACTATCAGAAAGAGGGAAGCTTGGAGCCTCCTCTGTGAAAACCTTAGATTCGACATCAGTGTTACCCATGAGTTTGATGATAGCCGCCATAGCCTCATCTACTGATGTGATATCAACAGAATATTTCTCTGAGAACTGAGTCTCAAGAGCAACGTGGTGAAGACCACGACCTGCCTGATGAAACTGCTTGTTAAAGAACTCCATTGATTTGTACTGATCTGAATTAAGATCAGCCTCAAACTGCGCTTTCGCAGCCTCAGCGTTGAAAGTTGAAAACTGAGTAGATGGGAGGTTCTGTGAACCAACCAAAGAACTATAATCTATGTTTATCATAGTTTTAAAGACGGTTTGACCACCCACCGTAAAGGGTTAAATTAATAAATAGGAGGGCTTTCATTAAGCTCTTGTGCCCTCCATTGTTATACCGTTAGAGCTCACGGATTAAATCTTCCAGCTAAGGAAGAAGTTATTTTTCCTCCATTTTTACAAGTCGCCCGACTGTGTTTAAAGCTTTTGCTGGAACTGAAGTTTCTCCCTCAACTTTAAATATTCTAACTTCACTCCAGGCGTCCTTTGAGAGAATATCCATTGGATCCTCTGTTTCACATACTGACCATGAGTAATAGAGATTTGTAGCCTGGTCTTTACCAACACAGTAGAAATTTACACCGTCGGATGAATATATGCCGCAAATATCAATATGTTCTGCAATAACAGGCCACATATACAAATTTCTTTTGCTATCTTTTTGCGAGAAGAGTTTTGCACTTTGGTCCATTCTAATTACCCAATTCAATCTCAATATATCGTTTAGTGGATTATTATCATCCTCGGTTTTAGGGAAATCTTCCCGTTCCTTAGCTTCCACAGCCTCAGCAGTGTTAATATTCTCTACTTCAGCCTCAGCATTGAAGGCTGGATTCTGGTCTGTTGGGAGGTTC
>JAUNIK010000196.1 GCA_030523505.1 Prevotellaceae bacterium
GACTCTGTGATGAGGATTGTTGCCGACTACTACGACCGTCACGGTTCTGCCAATGAACAAATGCGTGCCCACTATCTCCTCGGCTGCACATATCGCGACCTAAAGGATGTGCCTATGGAACTGCAATGCTTCCAGGATGCAACAGAAAAGGCTGATACCACACAGAAGGATTGTGATCTGTATACATTATATGCTATATATGGGCAAATGGCGGATCTATATCACAAGCAATACTTACTACACGAAGAATTGAATGCACTTGAAATGTGTGAAAAGGTAGCAGAGTTAGACCATGACACAATTTCTGCAATTCACGCGTATGAACTAAGAATGCGAGCTTACATTCTTCTTAACGAAACTGACAGCGTTCTTTCTATATCCCAAACATCACGCAAACGATATATAGAACAAGGAGAACGGGAATACGCAGCAAGAGCAATCGCCGCAGCAAAAAGTTGTCTTATAGACCAAAGGAGATTTAGCGAAGCAAAAGAATATATTGATATTTACGAACAAGAATCGGGAGAATACATATCTCTTGAAAAGCATACCACTCAGGCAACTCTTCATCTATACGACAAGGGGCTTTATTACCTACACGAAAACAAAATCGATTCAGCACAATTATGTTTTAGACAATTAGGAACGGAAAAAGAGAATGAGGGGGCATATAAAGGTCTTCTCTTAGTTTATCAGCAACTCCATCAGCCAGATTCTATGGCTAAATACGCCATACTCTATACCCAAGCAAGTGAGTCTGGATATATCAACAAGAATTCGCAAACTGTAGAGCAGATGACTGCCATGTATGATTACAACAGGCATAAGGAAGTTGCAATGAAGAATCTTATGGAAGCAAAAAGTGCAAAGGAGGTGGCCTTCTGGCTTGCGTTGGTCGTGGCTGTGTTATGGTTCCTCGCGATTTTCGTGGGCGTAATAATCAATAATAGGAATAAAGAGAAAGAACGCGAATTCCTGTTGCTTTTCAAACGTCTTAGTGACACAAAGGCTATGGTTGAGGAACTGGAGGCTGAAAAAGCGGAACTTGAAGCAACAAAGACTCTGAGCAGTGAACAGGCAGAGAAACTGGTTGCTCTGCAGAGTGAACTGCAAGCATACAAAGAAGAGACGAGACAACTCGTGGAGAAAGTTCACCGCACGAAAGCCCCGGAAAAGCCTGTCGATTTCGATTCATGGCTGGAGGAGTTCCGGAGAAACAGAACCATCGAGGAGTTACGCTCATTCGTCAGGACTCCGAAACCGGGAGAGAGACTGTCGCCAGAGTTAATGATAAAACTGCACAGGCTCTTCAATGCAGAATGTCCGCGGTTTGCGAGAATCCTGTCGAGTGCTGTCTATGACCTGAACGATCTGGAGAAGAGGGTGATAATGCTCAACATCTGCGATTTCAGCACCAGCGACATTGCCAATATCTTAGGCAAGACTCCTCAGCAGATTTCCAACACCCACAACAGGATAAAAAATAAGCTGTTTCCTTCGCTCACCAGCACCCACCAACTGAAGCGCTATCTCCTGACAATGCTGGGCGACTCGTTCAGCCCCCCTCCAACTCCCCCTGAAGGGGAGAGCCGCTGACGCAACGTGGGATAATCTCGACACGCGAACATTATAAATAACGAACAACAAAAACATTAAATATTATGAAAAAAAGTATGATTCATGCGGCAACACCAGTGATGTTGCTATTATTTGCTATTGCATTGAAGTTCCCAGGGGCATTTATTCCATTGGCTATTGTGTCGGCTATCTATCTGATTGCATGCGCAGTAATAACATGGAAACTCTACAAGACAGGAGAAATCAAAAAGCAGGAATTACCTCACATTGTTTTCATTCTTGTAGGCTGTGTCGTTATACTGGTCTTTGAGAACAACATAATCGAAATCCTTGACGAAATGATGTCAAATCCGTAAAATCTCCCTCCCATTACGGGGAGGGCCGGGGAGGGGCTTCACTTTTTTTTGCTTGTTTGTCCGGGATGGGAGAAAAAATTCTTATCTTTGCATGTGTACTAAAAAGATAAGGTTATGAAAATTGAAATCAAAGTTACCAGATTCGAAGTTATTGATGGCAAAAAAACGGGCAAGATGCTTGTTTTCTCGCTCGACCCAAAGGAGATGGCTGTTTACAAAACGGACACTACTCTTCGTAAGTATCTCGATGAACTTGTGCAGAGAAGTGGAGTGTTCAAGTTTAATGAGATGAAAGACCTGAAGTTCAACACGAAGGAGTTTCTCACTGAATGGCGCAAGGAAGTAAATCAGATCAAGAATGATGAGAATGCAAAACAGAGACTCCTTCAAAGAGCCAACGAGCAGCGCATCACCCCATCCCGTATCACCAGTCTCAAGGGAAACGAGATTTTTGTCTTCGGTTCGAATGCTCTAGGCCAGCACATGGGCGGTGCAGCGCGTCAGGCAGTGCAGCAGTTTGGTGCTATCATGGGCGTAGGGCATGGCATTCAGGGCTCGAGTTATGCCATCAACACGATGAGCGGCATCAATGACATGAAAGAGGACATCAGTGCTTTTGAGGATTATGCAATGGAGCATCCTGATCAGCGATTCCTCGTCACTGCCATCGGTTGCGGCATCGCGGGATACACTCCCGAGCAGATAGCCCCACTGTTCAAAGGTTGCAGTGACATCAGCAATGTCACCCTGCCCGAGGAATTCTGGTATTACATTAAATAGCCCATAGCCCTATCCTCAAAAACTACAAGGAAACACTGCTAACAACCAGTAGTGTTTCTTTGTTTTGTATGGCATGGAATTACATTATATTAGGTAGTGATATACTTTTTGGCACAGATTAATTTTCTGTCAAGAATTAGAGAATTAGAGAATTTTATTTTACCCGTACTATAAATTCTTTGAATTCTCTGAGAATTTCAGGAATTGCCATCCGGATGGTAAACCTTCTTTCTGGATAGTAAATTCTCAAATTCTCTAATTCTTGATAAAGAAAAAAAATATTATTTTGTGCCTAATTGTATATCGTTTCCTTATAATATCTTCTAAAGCGTTTCCACAATTGCTGGAAATGTTAAAAAACACTTAATTGCAGAAAAAAGTTGCTATGCCCATGCAGTATTTCGGGGGCTTCTGGATTTATATATATAGAAGTCTGCCGAATTTCTTGGCAGTGCGAGATAAATAATGTAAATTTGCAGAGATAATAAAACGAACTGTATGATTGAAGATTGAAAAAAACAATAAAAACCCCTTGAAGATGTGCAACCCTGTTGGGTTTGATGCTAATCTTGTAAAATTCCACTGGTATGCAAGCATCCCGATGTAATTTCACAAAATCATCATCAGGTCTCTACGAGCCCTTGCACTTCTCCAAGGCGATAAACCGAAAATAAACCGCCATCCGGATACCCTCATCAGCATGAGCATTCTCCGTGCGTAGCTAGGTTTATCGCCGCGGTGAGATTAGTTCGTAGAACTGAATATGGATTGAGTGACTGACGGATAATACTTGTATTAATCCTCAGGCAGTCAAGGCAGATTCAAGATGTTCATGGAACATCAAGCTCACAAGCGGGGTTTATTCTGGTTTTTGTGAATCCAAGCGTACAGGTCGAAATAAAAGCATTAATAATATGAACGCAAGATTTTACCTACCGGCTGCTCTTTTAGCCCTGACATTCGCAATGACTTCCTGCAACAGCGATGAGGACGGCGGAAGCATGAATGCAAGTAACATTTCGCTCGATCCACTGGAAACCGAAGTGAACGAGGTTTCAAACATGTTTGCAGGAAGACTGCTCAATGCGGCTTCTGAACAGACTCCCGACGAGAACCTGGCTTTCTCGCCTCTGTCAATGCAGATGGCACTGTCGATGCTGGCAAACGGTGCCGACAGCGAGACATATACAGAACTGGCGAGTGGCATCGGATTTGACGGTATGGACATTGCGAGTGTGAACTCATACAACAGCAAGTTGATAAAGGTGCTCCCTTCTGCCGACAAGAAGGTGGATATGGCAATAGCAAACAGCGTGTGGGTAGGCGACAAATATCCTATTTATAAAGAGTTTACCGATGCCTGCGTCAAGGCTTTCAAGGCTGAAGTGAAAAATATAAATTCAGGATGGGGATGCCACCGTAAAGGCTGTGAACCAATGGATTTCCGACAACACAAGAGGTAAGATAAAAGACCTGATGGATAGGTTGGACGACCCAGAGAATACTGCCTGCATCCTTGCCAACGCCCTCTATTTCAAAGGTTCATGGAAAACGAAGTTCGACAAGGCAAAAACCAAAATGGCTCCATTCTACAATTTCAATGGTAGCGAGAGAAATGTCGAAATGATGTATGGCGGAAAGGCGAAATTCAAGTATCTGGAGAATGGTCGTTTTGTATGTCTGTCGATGCCTTACGGCAATGGCTCGTTCTCGTTTGATATCTTATATCCTTCGATGATGCCTTCTAGCGATGTACCTGAGAATACTATCAACGATGCAGAGGAATGGCTGAAGAGCAACACCATTCCTATCCCATCAGAATTCAAAAGCGATGCCGTGGTTAACATGCCGAAATTCAAGATAGAAACCAAATTCGACGGCACAGGCATTCTTTCGCAAATGGGCATAACGCGAATCTTCAACCTATTTTTGGCAGATTTCAGCAAGATGTGCGAAAGCCAATGCTACGTGTCGAAGGTATTACAGGGATGCAACATCGCCGTTGACGAGGCTGGTGCAGAAGCCGCTGCTGCCACTGTCGTAACAGTAGTAGAATTGTCTGCAGTTTCTCCCGTAGATTCAGTATCAGAATTCACCATCGATCATCCGTTCATCTATATGATACGCGAGAACAGCACTGGTGCAATCCTCTTCATGGGTAAAATGGTGAAGATGTAACCCGTTCATTTGCCTATTGCAGGACTAAACCGTAGGAATGAGCCAAGAGGAATACATAGTTGGCCAATGTAGGAAGGGCAATCGCGATGCCCAGAAACTATTATACGAAACATACGCTGGGTGGTTGCTCGGCGTATGTCTCAGATATGTAGGTCAACGGTCCACGGCTGAAGATCTGCTACACGACGGTTTTGTACAGATTCTTACCAATATTGATCATTTCCAATGGCGTGGCGAGGGAAGTCTCAAGTCATGGATGCTGAAACTGCAGCATAGCGTCATAATGAAACATATACGCAATGATGCAAGACAAAGCATCCTGATATTGGCCGACGACAGTTCCCAACCGTTGGAGGAAATTCCAAATCCAGAGAATGTTGGAGGAATTCCGGGGAAAATACTGATGCAGTTGATTGGAGAACTGCCTATCGGTTATCGCACAGTGTTCAACATGCATGTCATAGACGGTTTGTCACATCGGGATATTGCCGAGACGTTGGGCATAAAAGAAAAATCATCGGCTTCGCAACTGATGCGAGCCCGCCGAATGTTAGCAATAAAAATAAACGCTTGGAGAAAAGAGAACCTATGAAACAGAACAAGAACAACAATTCATGGCTTGATGAAATCAGAGACGAGATGCTCGATTTCAAAGCCGACATTCCAGCCAACGGTTGGGAGCGCGTTTCATCGGCTCTTCCTGAAAAAAAGAATCGCTCTTATGCTATTCGCTGGTGG
>JAUNIK010000197.1 GCA_030523505.1 Prevotellaceae bacterium
GATGCTCATCAGAGCGAGAGTGGCATTGGCGACAGATTCATTGGCAGAGTTTACTCTTAGACAATGAATATGCGACAAGGCACAAAGGCTCAAGGCCTTCATCATAATGTTAATCCATTTTTCATCATAAAATATAAACACCGTTTTTTCCTTGTGATCTTCTTTATATAGTTGTGCCTAATTGTATATTATGACCTTATTATAAGTTATAATTGACACTCTTCAGATCCTTGTCTGCAGAACTGTTACCGTAGAAGAGGATATACTTGCCAGGAACAGCACGCATGGTGTTTGTCTCGAGGTCGAAGTATTCGAGACGCTCCTTGGTGATGTCGAATGTGACGGTCTTTGTCTCACCCGGTTTGAGACTCACGCGCTCGAAACCACGGAGAGCCTTGACAGGACCATCGGTGTCTGCCTCTGCCTTGACATAGAGCTGAACAACCTCATCACCCTCAACGCTGCCGGTGTTCTTTACAGGAACCGACAACTTGTCGCCATCGAGAGAAGCCTCGCCAATCTCGAATGTGGTGTAACTCAAACCGAAACCGAATGGGAAGAGTGGTTCCTGCTGGAGATAACGGTAGGTGCGGTTCTTCATTGAGTACTCCTTGAAGTCAGGCAACTGAGCATCGTTCTTATAGAATGTGACAGGCAACTTACCACTTGGGTTGTAGTCACCGAAGAGCACATCAGCAACAGCCTCGCCACCCATCTCACCGCCATACCAAGCCTGGAGGATAGCATCGCAGTTCTGTGTCTCTGGCTCGAGAGCGATTGCCGAACCAGAACAGTTCACGAAGACAACACGCTTGCCAGCCTTATGAAGAGCAGCAAGGAATTCGCGCTGTGGCTTTGGCAACTCGATGGAAGTACGGTCGCCACCCATGAAACCTTCGTATTTCACGGTCATCTCCTCACCCTCGAGAGAAGGGGAGAGACCACCGATATATACCACTGTCTCTGCATCGCCAATCTCAGCGATAGCATTCTCAGTGGTGATAATCTTACGCTTCAGGACATCAAACTTCAACTCAGCCTCGCCAGTACCCTGGAAGTAGTCGATATGGAAATTATACTTCTTGCCCTTCTCCAGATGGACAGTTTTGTCGGCAGCCACGATAGAGTGGGAGGTCCAGTCTTCGATAACTGTCTCACCCTCGAGAACGAGACGGAAACCGTCATCGCCGGCAACGAGGAGAGTATAGTCGTCGGTAACTTCAGGAACGAGCTGTCCCTTGAGGCGCATAGAGAAATTGTCGCGATTGATGCCGTCAGCCACTGAAGGCTGCTGGTTGCTGTTGAAATAGAACTTTGCAGGATAGTACATTGTAGCCTCAGGCTCGCCTTCCAGTTCGGTGTTGTTCCACATCTCTGCTTCAACACCAGGCTTGCCGCTTTCTGTCTTCACCATATTATAATGAGAAGACTCGAAGTAGCCTTCGCCTACCAGTTTCAAACCATCGATAAACTTCACATTATCCTTGCCAGCCTTGTTCACGATACCTTCGAGGATTGTTGTGGTGTGGCGAGGGAAGCCGTTGTAGTTACCCCAGAGCATGACGGAGTCGTTGGCGTTCTGACCCATGACAGCAATCTTCTGATCCTTCTTCAAAGGAAGGATGCTGTTGTTGTTTTGGAGCAGAGTCATTGTCTCGTGAGCCATCTTGAGAGCCACCTGCTGCGAAGCCTTTGTGTCGCAGTCGTCAGGACCGAACTTGTTCCACTGTGGAGTCTTCTCCCTGTCGAAGTCGCCCAGGAGAATACGACCAACGATGATGCGCTTCAGACTCTCATTGATCTTCTCTTCAGAGAGTTGGCCCTTAGCAACAGCCTCTGGGATAGAGGTGTAGGTGTCACCGCAGTTCACATCAGTACCAGCACTCACGCCACGAGCCGAAGCCTCGGAACGAGTAGCAACCTTTGCGTGATGGCCCTGCATCCAGATATCGTCGATAGCACCACAGTCTGAAACGATGATACCGTCGAAGCCCCAGTCCTTGCGCAGAATCTGCTCGAGGAGTTGGGTGTTGGAGCAGCAAGGCTCGCCGTTCCATGCCTGGTAAGCACACATAATCTCACGCACGTTTGCCTTCTGCACAAGAGTCTGGAAAGCAGGGAGGTAAGTCTCGTAGAGGTCGCGTGGGTCGAGCTCATCAACACTCATCGAGTGGCGCTCTGACTCAGGACCGCTATGGATTGCGAAATGCTTGGCACAAGCGAAAGCCTTGTAGTATTCAGGTTTGTTGTTGCTCACATCAGCGAGGTTCTCCTGACCCTGAAGACCATTGACAACGGCAGTACCCATCACACCAGTGAGGTATGGGTCTTCACCGTAGGTCTCCTGACCGCGTCCCCAGCGTGGGTCACGGAAGATGTTGATGTTTGGAGTCCAGAATGAAACGCTGTGATAGAGCGAATAGTTCTCCTCCTTCTGTGCCTCGTTGTATTTGGCACGACCTTCGGTACTTGCTATGGTGAACACATCGTAGAGTAGGTTGTTGTCGAACGACGCCGCCATACCGATGGTCTGTGGGAATACCGTAGCGACACCATTGCGGGCTGTTCCGTGGAGAGCCTCGTTCCACCACTGGAAACCCTTGATGCCAAGAGAGTCGATGCCCTTGGAGTCGTTCATCATAAGCAGAGCCTTCTGCTCGATAGTAAGACGGCCGATCAAGTCCTCGGCTCTTTCCTCAGCACTGAGGCTTGGATCCTGGAATGGATATTCGTAGTGATTACAAGAAGTAATCGCCAGAATGATTGAGATAAAAGCAATTAAGCGTTTCATAATATTTTTGGTTTTAGTCATTCAATAATTCAATTATACCTTTTGGCATAGGGTTGTTTTTATTAGATCAAAATCCTTGTTAAATATATATAAGGTGAAAAATGATTTCCTGATAATCTCCACTTCGTGGCTGTATTGTCAATGTGAAATCCCTTGTGAGTAAACTCCCAGATGCTTTCCCATCTGCCAATACGCTGCCTCTGATGAGTCAGCCAAGATTATCAGCAAATTAAAATGGCTGTCGCAGCAAAATATTTAAAAATCTGTTCACGCGCCGCTATTCCCGCACTGTCAGAAAGAGTATCTTCTTAGCCCTCCCCCTAATGGGGGGAGATGGAGGGGGGCTACTTCATCTTCTTCCTCTCGCCGGCCTTCAGTGAAACATTCACCTTGCGACCATTGATGAGCACTGTAGCATTGCCACCGGCAATAGAAGTGATGGTGGCTGTTGCAACCTTGCCGTTCTGCCAGGTCATATCAACGATGAAACCACCACGCGCACGGATGCCCTTCACCTCACCTTCCTGCCAGCGCTCAGGCAAAGCAGGAAGCAGTTCGATGGTGGTCTGGGCACCGTTGGCATCAAACTTATACTCGCTCTGCATCAACATCTCGATGACGCCGGCACAACCACCGAAGTTACCGTCAATCTGGAATGGAGAGTGAGCATCGAGGAGGTTTGGATAAGTACCACCACCACGACGAGCGTCATCACCAGTATAATTGTCAGGCGAGATGTAGTTGAGGAGTTTTCTGTAGATATGATAAGCATTCTTTGCATCGTGCAGACGAGCAAAGAGGTTTACACGCCAACCAGTACTCCAACCAGTAGTCTTGTCGCCCTTGATCTCGAGAGTTCTTGCACAAGCCTTCTCAAGAGCCTCGCGACTGTTCACACCATCCTCGAGGTTGTGACCAGGATACAAACCGAACAGATGACTCTGATGACGGTGCTGTGGGTCCTCATCCTCCCAGTCGTAGAACCACTCCTGGAGATTGCCCTTGTGACCAATCTTATATGGATGCAGGCGAGCCAGAACCTTCTCTGCCTCTTCCACGAACTGAGCGTCGCCCATCACGATACCAGCATTGCGAGCATCGGTGACACACTCACGGATCATTGCCAAATCAGCAAAACCACCATAGCAGGTGCAACTAGCATAGCCCGTAGGATCCATGAAGATATTCTCAGGTGATGTTGAAGGAGCAGTGAAGAGATAACTCTTGCCCTCAACGCCCATTGAACTGCTCTCGATAACCCAGTTCATGCAGAACTCGGCAGCACCCTTCAACTGTGGGTAGAATTCGTTGAGGAACTTCTTGTCGAGCGAGAACATATAATGCTCCCAGATATGTGTTGAGAGCCATGCTCCAGCCATGTTCCAGTTAGCCCAACTTGGTGAACCGCTATGCAATCCCACAGGACAAGTCATAGCCCAGATGTCGGTGTTGTGGGCAGTACACCAGCCCTTGTTCACTCCGTAGTAGTGCTTTGCTGTCAACTCGCCCGACTTCAGCAGTTCCTGCATGAAAGTGAACAACGAGTTGTGCATCTCAGGCATAGCGCCAGTCTCCGCAGCCCAGTAGTTCTCCTCCAGATTGATATTTGTTGTGTAGTTGCACGACCATGGTGGAAGGATTGACTCGTTCCACAGACCCTGCAGGTTGGCAGGCACATTCGGAGTACGCGAACAACTAATCAGCAGATAGCGACCATACTGGAAATAGAGCGCCTCCAGTTCTGGGTTGAACTTCGACTCATCGACATATTCGAGCAACTGCTGGTCGGTGCTCTTGTTGCTAACGCCTTCGCCCTTTGCTCCAAGTCGAAGCGATACTCTGTCGAAGATAGTCTTATAGTCTTTGATATGACGGGCAAGGGCTTTCTTGTAGCCAGTCTTCTCGATACGACGCAACAGATTATCAGAGAGAGTCTTGTAGTCGCGGCCTTCCTTCACAGGATCCTTGTCGAAACCGTTGAACGATGTAGCGTTGACAACATACAACACCACCTCTTTGCCACCGTTCAGAACCAGTGAGTTGCCGTCAGCCTTCACATTGCCGCCTAAGGCTTTCACCTGAGTACGGAAGTGGATACCTCTGTTCTCGTCGTAGGCAAACTTCTCGTCACCATCGTAGTATACAGGCAGTGAACCGTAGCCAGCATAACCATCGTTGATGATGGTATTGCCCTTGGTATAGATGTTATAGCGCAACTGGCACGACAGCGACACTTTTGCCTTGATACCCTCAGGGTTGTTGGTAGTCATACGAACCACCATACCCGAATCAGGGTTCGTGCAGAAATAATCCACAGAGTATTTGTAGCCACCACGCTCGTACTGAGTGTGAGCCACAGCCTCCGAGATGTCCAGCCAACGCTTGTATGCCTTGACATCCTTCATGTCCGCACCCAGATACTCGATCGACAGTTCGCCCAATGGCTGGTAGTTCTGTGAGAAATGTCCCTGGATGATTCTCTGCAGAGAGTCAGCCTTGGCATACTGTCCCTTTATCAAAGCCTCGCGAACCAGAGGCACACCCTTGTACGCCTCAGGCGAGTAGATTTTCATGTTGCAAGGTTCGCCCGTCCAGAGAGTGATGTCGTTGAGAGAGATCTTGTCTCTCACAGCACCACCATAGATGATACCACCTTGAGTACCATTACCAATGACGAGAGCCTCCTCGAAGAAAGTCGCAGGACGGTCGTAGTGAAGAGTCAGGTTGTTCTGTGCAAAACTTGCAATCCAGCAGAACCCTGCTACCAATGTGATAAAAAGTTTTTTCATAATAGAAAGAGCATCATTGCCCCGGTTCTTGCCCGGTTC
>JAUNIK010000198.1 GCA_030523505.1 Prevotellaceae bacterium
AAGATAGATATGTTCCCACTGACCGCCCTGTGCCTTATGACAAGTGATAGCATAGGCATATTTTATCTGCAAGGCATTGTAGTAATCATCTTCGCGCACAGCCTTCACCTTTTCTGCCTTCGTCGGTTTGTCGAAATAGTCCTCATAGACACCTTGGAACAATTGTTCCTGCTGTTCAGGAGTGAGCGATGGAGACTCGGAGGCAAGGCTGTCCATAATGACGGTGAGTTCGGTCTCGTAGTTGTCGTAGTCAGGGAAACGCAGAATGGCATCGGCAAAGCGAAGCCCATAGAACTCACGATTATTACGCACACGATACACCTCGGCTATATCACCATTGGCAAGGAACGACGGTATTCCATCATTCGACACTCCAGCCTTCTTGTTCTCCTCCATTTCACGCTCGGTCCAGTGGTAGTTGTTTTTCACAATCATCAGTCGGTCGCCCGAGCACAGTTCGGCATCACGGTCGAGAATCATATTGCGAATGCCCTGATTGTAGATGTTGGCACGCTTGTTGGAACGAGTTATTACCATTGTTTCATCCACTCCCACCCTCGAGAAACTGCTGCTCAACTGGTCGATGAGTTCATTGCCATTGACGATATGGATATCGGCAAAGCGGTCGAAATGAATCTTTGGCAGTTGTGTCATCTCGTCGTGGGTAATCATCTGGCGGATAATGGTTGCATTGAACAGGATTCCGCTATCCTGACTCTGACGCAACACCTCGTTCATATCGCACTCGAACACCTCCATGCCATACCCTTCAAGCACACGGGCATCGAGAGCCGGCGACTCATCGCAACCTACTGGCGGAAGCTGGGCTTTATCGCCAATGAGCATCAGATGACAGTTGTCGCCGGAATAGACGAAGTTGATGAGGTCGTCGAGCAGGCGTCCCGAACCGAACAATTCTTCATTTCGCGAATAGGTGCCGTTGGCAATCATCGATGCCTCATCGACAATGAACAGGGTATTCTTGGCTGTATTGATATTGAGGTTGAAAGCGGTATCAACGCCCGAGAAGGCTTTCTGGCGGTAAATGCGACGATGGATGGTGCGTGCCGGTTGACCGCTGTTTATCGAGAACACCTTGGCAGCACGGCCGGTCGGTGCAAGCAGAACCACTCGCTGCCCCAGGCGAAGCAGAGTTTTCACAATGGCAGAGGCGAGCGAAGTCTTACCCGTACCAGCCGAACCGCGGAGAATCATAGCGGAATGGCTGACAGGACGGAACATAAAATCCGAAAAAGTCTGCATAGCACCTAACTGCTCGGCAGTAGGCTGAAAACCAAAAGTTTTTCGTATTTCGGATGTAAATTCGTTGCTATTCATTGTTTTTTGAAAACTATTTTGTATTTTTGCAGATGAAATGTATTCACCCAACGTGCCTCGTGGTTGCAAAGGTACTAATATTTTTCGACAAGCAAATGAAAAATTGGAATAATTACGCTTTGATACTATGTATCTTTTGTCTTTTGGTGATATGCTTCATCAGTGTGTATTCATCATCGAAACCAGAGACTCCGGCAGAAGAAGAAAATATTGAAACAATAGTTAATGACAGCATAGCCAATGACACAGCAACTTATCATCAGAATAAGTAACGACAGCCTGACCTTCGCCAAAGACCTTGGTGGCGAACAGGGCGTGAGTTTTGAACCTTACGAGGTGAAGGGCGGCATATCGATGGCAGCCAACCTGCGTGAGGCGTTCAGAACAAGTCCTTTGCTACGTCAGGGCGACGAGAAGGTAATGGTTATCGTGGATGCACCATCGCTCATCGTTCCATTGGAGGATTTCCAGAAGGACGAGATGGAGGTGCAATATAAATATGTGTTCCCTGCAACCGAAGGGGAATCGGTAGAGGCGTGCGTGTTGCCTTCATTCCGCAATGCGGCAGTGTTCAGCATTAGCAAAGACCTGAAGAATGTACTGGCCGATCATTTCCGTGAGGTAAAACTGAAACCGATAATGGCTACTGTGTGGGAATACCTGCTCAAACGCAGTTATGCGGGCAACAACAAGAAACTGTATGCTTATTTCCACGATGGCAAGATGGACCTCTGTTCGTTTGCACGCAACAGATTCGCTTTTGTCAACACCTACGAGGTGGACAACAGTCATGATGCGCTGTATTTCATTCTCGGTGCGTGGAAGCAGATTGGAGCCACAGCGATGGTTGATGATTTGTTCCTGGCTGGCAGAGTGCCGGAGAAGGAGACGCTGATGAACGATGCAAAGCAGTTCCTGGCACGAGTGTTCCACATCAGTCCGTCGGTTGAGTTCAGCAATACCAACCTGACACAGAACATCGCAATGCCATTGGATTTAATGTTGGAATTTGTATAGATTATGCGTATTATCACAGGAAAATACAAAGGGCGTCATTTCGATGTGCCTCGTTCGTTCAAGGCGCGCCCTACCACCGACTTCGCAAAGGAGAACATCTTCAATGTGATGAACGGATATATTGATTTTGAAGACTGCACAGCCCTCGACCTCTTTGCCGGCACAGGAAGCATATCACTTGAACTGCTCTCGCGCGAGGCAAAGACAGTGGTGAGTGTGGAGATGGATCGCGACCATGCGAATTTCATCCGTCAGTGCCTGAAGAAAATCGATGATGAGAATTGTATGCTTATCAAGGGCGATGTGTTCAGGTTCGTAAAGTCGTGCAAGCAGAAGTTTGATTTCATCTTTGCCGACCCACCTTATGCTCTGCCGAATCTGCCTACCATCCCTGACCTAATCTTTGAGCACGACCTGCTGGCTGAAGATGGTGTCTTTGTGTTTGAGCATGGCAAGGACAATGATTTCTCAAACCATCCTAGATTCATCGAGCACAGAGCCTACGGAAGCGTAAACTTCTCGATATTCAAGTAAATTATGGTTCTCCCCCTCGGGGGAGTCAGAGGGGGGCCTTTATTTTATATTCACTCCTAACTGCTTCGCGAGTTCATTGCGAAGATACTGCATTTGCTTGTATTCTTCCATAACCTGTGGAAGGCGCACTGGATCAGACGCTACAGAGATGAGTGTCTGCTTTATCTCATCGAGTTTATTCTGAACAATATTCATACGGAAATCGAGTGTGAGATGGATTGCCTGCTGACGGATTCTGTTTGTCTCATTCTCGTTCTGCAAAGCAATTCTCGCCTCATCGAGTTCCTCTGTCTGACGCTTCGACTGTGTCAGTTCGTAACGATCGACAGCAAGGTCGGATGCGAGTTTGCTAAGTTCGATATCTGGGTGATTAACAAAATATGTCTCCGCCTTGAATCCCGGATCGGCACTGTGCTTCACCGCTTCATCCAATATCATGGCACAACGCTTGTCGACCATCTGGATATCATCCTGCACAAGATTGTAGAAGATGTACTGTGCCACATTGATGCACATGGTTCCACCCTCTTCGGTTTCCACATTATCAAATATAATATGCTCACCATGACGCACCACAAGTTGGGCGATGAGGCGTTCCACATGAGGAGCCTTGTTGGTCGCCTCCTGAGCTATATGCGGTGTGTTAGGTATTGTCGGTGCGGCTGAACCTGCATTATCCTTGCGCTCATGGATGATGGAGTTCATACGACTGATGAGGGTATCCTCCTTCATGCCGATAAGTTGTGCCGTGTCGTGAAGATATGTGGCACGGAGAATCTGGTTTGGTATTACCGAGATGCTCTGCACAATAGAGTCGATGCCCTCGGAGCGTTTCTGCGGGTCGGTGGCTTTGTTGACAAGGATATTGGTCTTGAACTGCACAAAGTCGGTCTGATGGTCTTCCACATACTTGCGGAACTCCTCGGCTGTGCGCTTACGAGCAAAACTATCTGGGTCCTCACCGTCAGGCAGGAACAGCACTTTCACATTCATACCCTCGGCAAGGAGCATATCCGTTCCTCGCATAGCGGCATGGATACCCGCAGCATCACCGTCGTAGAGCAGTGTGATGTTCGATGAGAATCGATGGAGCATGTGTATCTGATGGATGGAGAGCGCCGTACCGGAGTTGGCTACAACATTCTCAATGCCACACTGATGCATCGAGATAACATCGGTCTGGCCCTCAACGATATACACACGGTCTTCCTTGGCAATGGCTTTCTTTGCCTGATAGATGCCGAAGAGTTCGCGCTCCTTATGATATACCTCCGAATCTGGGGAGTTGACATATTTCTGGTTGACGCCCTTGGTACGCGAATCGAGCACACGGGCTGAGAAACCCACCACCTTGCCGCTCAGTCCTATCCAAGGGAAGATGACACGCTCGGCATAGCGGTCGATGAGTTCGCCTTTGTCAGTCTGATAACAGATACCGGTTTTCAGCAGGAACTCGTCCTTATAGCCATCCTTACGGGCTCTGGCGGCAAGAGCATGACGGTCGCGAAGGTCGAAACCAAGGCGGAACTTACGGATTATGTCATCGCGGAAACCACGACTGCGGTAATACTGCATACCTATTGCCACACCATCAGGATCGTTGTGGAGCAGTTCCTCGAAATAGTTGGCGGCCCATTCGTTGACAATGAACATCGATTCGCGCTCGTTCTGCGACCGACGTTCCTCATCGCTTATCTCTCGTTCCTGAATCTCAATACCATATTTCTTCGCCAACCATCGGAGTGTTTCCACATACGACAGCTGTTCGTGCTCCATGATGAAACTGATAGGATTGCCTCCCTTTCCGCAACCGAAGCAATGACAGGTGCCACGGGCAGGACTGACGATAAACGATGGTGTTTTCTCATCGTGGAAAGGGCACAGACCTTTATAGTTTGCACCACTCTTATGGAGCGTCACAAACTCTGAAACGACATCAACGATGTTCGCCGCTTCCTTTATTCGGTCAACTGTCAGTCTATCAATCATTTGCTTATTGGGGTTTCTTCATGGCAAAGTTACGAAAAATTTGTGAGAAGTGGAACATGCAACCGCCGAATTAGGAAAATTTTTCTATTATTTATAATAAGGTGTATCTGACATAATGATACATTTTCCGGGCGAAAAGTTACAGGTTTGTAAAGAATATCGAAAAGTCGGTAGTGATGGGTGAAAACGGTGGAATGACACTATTGGAACGGCGGTTTCATGTGCTGAAAGCGGTGGAATGACACGCTCAAAACGGTGCTTTCATTTTGTCATTCCAATGCTTCCAAAGTTGACATTCTGATAATAAAGAAAAATAGAGGCTATGACTGGAGAGGTGCCCCCTGACGGGTTTCCTCTCCGAAAAAGCTTAAGCAGCAAAAACTCAAAAACGTAACATTTTAAAGCGTAACATTTGTTACGTTACGAAAAATGTTACGATTGGCTTTTTCTACCCAAATTTCTAAGTCACATAAAAAATATTTGTCTATGACTTACGTGAATCTTTTTATTTATCTATATGCGAAAAATATGTCTGAATGTGAAATATTGATTTGAGCACAAATCGCACAAATAATACAAACGAAGGTACACCTACGTATTTTCTATATTTAGGAGCAAGTCCTATATCATTACCTAATATAGACTGATTCCAAATACACACCACTTCAATATTTACTGTTCATTTGGGGAGCACAGAAAGTCCAGCGTAACAAATTTCGTAACGTAACAAATGTTA
>JAUNIK010000199.1 GCA_030523505.1 Prevotellaceae bacterium
CTCACCGACCGTATGTTCCTCGACCAGGACTTCCTTGCTGCCGACATCTACACTCTCGAGCAGAAGCAGCGTATCAACACCATCAGTGAGGAGGTTACGATGAAGAGCAAGAAACAGGGCTTCTGGGAGTGGGTTAACGGTGCGAATGTCATGTATCAGGCGCTCCACACCACCGGTCCTGTCACATTCTATCAGGATGGTATCAACTGGTTGACTCAGCTGATTAACTCGCAGATGCCTAACCCACAGGAGATTCCAGCTATGGCTCGTATGGGATTCGGCACTATGGGTGTGAACTTCCGCGACGAGGAGATTCACATGGGTGGAACATTCGAAACACCTACATTCAATGCGGCACTCTTCCATCAGTCAACACTCAACATCACCGACAAACTGTCGGCTATCATTGGACTGCGTCTTGACTACGACCACCATTCAATGGATTACAATGCTCCTGCAAAAGTGCCTTACGGATTTGCTCTTACCAACGACAAAGAGCCTATGATGGCTATCAATCTGCAGAAACTCAGCGCAGACCTTCTCTACGAGGGTAATATGAAGCACGACTATCTGCAACTGCTTCCAAAGGCAGCTCTGCGATATGAGTTCAGCAAGGAGAGCAATGTCTATGCTTCGGCTTCAAAGGGTATGCGTTCAGGCGGATACAATGTCCAGATGTTCTCCGATCTTCTCGAGGGTGCTCTGCGTAGCAGTATGATGAGTGGTGTGAAGAAGGGTGTGAATTCTTACCTTGATATGATGAAGGACTTCGGTATGCCTGAGCAGGTCATTGAATCTGTAAAACAGATGGTCACCGGCAACATTCCTGATGTGGAGGCTCCTTCTGTTGATGGTGTTGCCTACAAACCTGAATACTCTTGGAACTATGAGGTGGGCACTCATCTCTCATTCCCAGAGGCTCGCCTTCAGTTGGATGCTGCAGTTTTCTATGTTGACACACGCAACCAGCAGATTGCCCGCTTTGCGGCATCAGGTCTCGGTCGCCAGATGGTGAACGCTGGTAAGAGCGAGAGCTATGGTGGTGAGATGTCACTCACATGGCGTCCTCTCGAGGCTCTCTCTTTGATGGCAAACTACGGTTTTACTCATGCCACATTCAAGGAATATGCAGTGAGCGAGACTGTTGACTATTCTGGCAACTATGTTCCATACGTTCCACAGCACACAGTGAACATGGATGCTGCTTACACATTTGATATAAAGGGCGGTGAACTGATAAAGAGCCTCACTCTCGGTGCTAACTACACTGGTGCGGGCAAGGTGTACTGGACTGAGAGCAACAATGCCGCGCAGGATTTCTACTCACTTCTCGGTGCTCGTGCTACACTCTCTGGAAAGTGGGCTGACCTTACTCTCTGGGCAAAGAACATCACCAATACCAAATACAACACTTTCTATTTCGAGAGTGCGTCACGCGGATTTGAACAGCACGGCAAACCATTCCAGGTTGGTATTGACTTGAAGATCAAATTATAAAGACCGGGCTTTATATGATTATTACTTTAATATAATCTTTCAGATGAAATAAGGAATTGCCGAAGCCCCCTTGGGAGTCGGAAACGAGAAGGATGGTCTGACGGCCATCCTTTAGTTTTGGACCTAAACACATTCCTTCATAGTTGGCAATGCCACGACGGGTGACATTAAGGCGTGTCACCCACTCGGCAACAAGCTGCTTCTTCATTGCCAGTTCACAAACGGCTTTATTAATGACCTGATGCATTGAAATCGCCGATGAAACCGCAGGATTTACGCGATAAATCTTATTACGGACATAACTGCCGAGATACTTCTTCGACACAAAGAACTCACGTTCAAGTACCAGCAGACTTCCATCCTCAAGCACTGTCATTGCCGGTATTCCGAAGGCTATCTGAAGGGGTGCCTTTTTCGCTGAAGGGGCATCGGTAAGATACAGATACTGGCTACCAGCATTGAGATTTTCATCAAACGACTGGATTCGGATTCTGGCTGGAACACTATTGCTGAACGAAGAAGCATCGCCATCGGCTTTGAGTGTGTTCTCAGTACAAGTGTAGAAAACCTTGTTGGCATTGTCATAAGCCAAAGCCTCAAAACCGTAATTAGGAACAATACAGCCTTTACTCATTTCCGAAGGTACGGCAAGTTCACGACCAGTAGGTATTCCATTGAGGTTGTATTCCAAAATGCGCTGATCGTCTTCCGCACTAATAAAGATGTTCTTTACTGTAAAAACAATGCCCTCGGCATCACGAGCCTTCAACGGAGAGGCATGGAATGCGATATTCTCCACACTCTTTATCTTGCCGTTCTTCTCATCAACGACTATCCTCACTTCACGCCACCCATCGGTCGGTTGCTTGTCACTGACAATGGCATAACGGTCATCACCAAGAGGGGTGATACCACTGTAGTTTGCCGATGGAACCGCCCATTTTTGAAGATTACGTTGCTTCTTCTGCTTTGTCTGTGCAACAGAAGATACTGACAATGAGAGAAGCGCAAAGAGGATATAAAGTCGGATTTTCATTGCTGAGAGATTATGGGATTGGGATGTTACACCTCGATGATACTTTGACTTACGATATAGCCCATTGTCCAAGCAGCCTGGAGGTTGAAACCTCCGGTGATGGCATCAATATCTGTCACTTCACCTGCAAAGAACAATCCCGGATAGTTTTTGCATTCAAGGGTGTTGAGGTTGAGATTGCTGAACGCCACACCGCCACAAGTCACGAACTCATCCTTGAACTGTCCTTTTCCCGTTATTGCATAGAGATCGTTGGTGAGAAGCGATGCCAGACGGTTCATCTGCTTCGGACCTACCTCCTGCCAACGCTTCTGGGCTGTCAGTCCCACCTTATTAATAATATAAAACCAATGACGCTGATTGAACACACGAGGATATTCCGAAGAGAGCTGTTTCTGCGGATTGCCATTCTGTATATCCGTCAGGATGGAAAATACCTCGCTCTCTTTCTGCTCACCAAACCAGTTTACTGAGAGTTCCGCCTTGTAGTCATGCTCTGCCAGATGGCGGGCTGCATACGACGAGAGTTTCAGTATGGCTGGACCCGACAAGCCCCAGTGGGTGATGAGCAGGGCTCCCTCGGCTTGCAGTTTTGTGCCTGAGAGGCGCGCTGTCACTGGTTCCACGACAGTGCCCATAAGGGCATGGAGATCAGTATCGGCAATATTGAATGTGAACAGAGAAGGTACTGGTGGAAGGGTTTCGAGTTCTGCACCATTGATAGCAAACGGCAATGGTTGCTTTGCACCACCAGTGGTTACCACAACATGAGTGGCAGCAAAAGAGGAAGGGCCGGATGGGGAATCCGTAGCGATTGTGAAATCATTATCGCCATTCACCGTGACGCCTGTGACCTTGGTATTCAGTATAAGTCGCACTCCGAGGCGCTGCATCAGTCGGAGAAGGGTGTTCACAATCTCCATCGCGTCTTGCGAGACTGGGAAAACGCACTCGTCCTCTTGTGTGAGGAGTCGCACGCCTTCACGCTCAAACCATTCCATAGTGTCCTCATTGGAGAACACTTTCAGTCCTCGCTTCATGAATTTCTCTCCACGAGGATAGGCTTGTTTTGGGCTGCGGATATTGAGAAACGAGTTGGTGAGGTTACAACGGCCACCACCGGTTATCGCCACTTTCGCAAGAGCTTTTGTCTTGCTTTCAAGCACGATAACCTCGGCATCAGGGCATCTGCGCTTCAGGTTGACAGCACAGAAGCATCCAGCAGCTCCAGCACCAATGATTACAACTCGCATCAAGGAAATTTTTGAATAGTATTAAGCACATTGTTTTTTCCTGTCAAGAATTAGAGAATTAGAGAATTTTTCTATCCAGAATGGGGTATCCAGACGGAAATTCTAAAATTCTCAGAGAATTCAAAGAATTATTTATAGTAGAGGTAAAAATAAAATTCTCCAATTCTCTAATTCTTGATAAAGAAAACTCATACGAGGCGACTCTGTGCCAAATTTTATTTGATTGTTATATTTACTGTTTTCGGGACATGCGCTACATCGTAGCATAGTCGGCGAGCAGAGCAAGGGCTTTGTTCTCCTCGGCTTCCATTATCTCGCGCTCACCAGGGCCTTTGTCGTTGATGCCACAGAGGTGAAGGATGCCATGAATGATGACACGATGGAGTTCCTCCTCGTAAGTCTTACCAAACTGCTCCGCATTTGTGCGGACTGTGTCGAGCGAAATCACGAGATCACCATTGATGATATCATCCTCGTCATAATCGAAGGTGATAATGTCGGTGTAGTAATTATGCCCAAGATACTCGTTGTTGACCTCGAGAATCTTCTCATCATCGCAGAAGAGGTAACCCACCTCTCCTACCTTACGTCCATAGGTGGCAGCAACGGCTCTTATCCACTTTGTCACCTCACGACGCTTGATGCCTGGCATCTTGATATTCTCTGAATTGTAAGTTATCATAATGAAGATAGTTCTTTTCTGATGATAGTACTTGATAGTTCCTTTAATCCGGGTTCGGCAAAGAGCAGCACTGTCTCAATGCCTCCATGCAGTTTGTTCCATTCCGCCTGTTGCTGCTCATACACGAAATCAGTGGCATTACGCACACCTTTCACAATATATTCTGCTCCATGTCTCTTTGCAAAATCAATGGTCAGGTCACTGTAGGCTTCAACGGTGATATCCGGAAAGGCAGCCTTGACACGCTCTATGCGCTCCTCGACAGAAAACATATACTGCTTGTCGGGATTCACGCCAATACCTACAACCACCTCATCGAATAGAGCGAGCGCCCTACGAACGATGCTTGCATGCCCTTCGTGAAAGGGATCAAATGAACCAACATAAATTACCTTTCTCATATACTACCCGAACAAATCTGGCTCGCCGGCGGCACTGCCGATGATATTTCTGCCGAAATGACGATATGCCAACTCTGTTGCCATACGACCACGAGGGGTACGCTTGATGAAACCCTCCATGATAAGGAATGGCTCATATACCTCCTCCACCGTACCACCGTCCTCACCGATGGCTGTCGCAATGGTGCTGATGCCCACCGGACCACCGCGGAACTTGTCGATGATGGTAAGGAGAATCTTGTTGTCAATCTCATCGAGGCCGTAACGGTCGATGTTCAGGGCGGTGAGGGCCATCTGTGCGATAGGCATGTCAATACGACCGGTTCCCTTCACTTGGGCGAAGTCACGCACACGACGGAGCAAGGCGTTGGCGATACGAGGCGTGCCGCGTGAACGGCGACTAATCTCGCCTGCCGCATCATCATCGATAGGAACCTGCATGATGGCTGCCGAACGCTTGATGATTCGCTTCAATGTGTCAGGATCGTAATACTCCAAGTGGAGGTTGATACCAAAACGGGCACGGAGCGGAGCGGTGAGCATACCGCTACGGGTTGTGGCGCCTACGAGGGTGAACGGGTTGAGGTCGATCTGTATTGAGCGTGCCGACGGACCTTTGTCTATCATAATGTCAATACGATAGTCCTCCATTGCTGAATAGAGATACTCCTCAACGATTGGGTTCAGTCGGTGAATCTCATCGATGAAAAGCACATCGTTTGTCTCGAG
>JAUNIK010000200.1 GCA_030523505.1 Prevotellaceae bacterium
GTTCATACAACGGACATCCCGTTTGTCCTTTTATTGTGGTTTTTGTACTACTTTTACAACGGAATAACAAAAAACATAAGAGGAAATGAAAAAGAAAATATTCTTGATATTCGTAATAGTGGTGATTGTTTTGGGCGGTTGGCTTTTGTATTCATCAAAGACGAGCAACACTTGGAATGCGGAAATGTATGTCTCTGTAAAGAAACTTTGGCAACTGGATTAATCAGGCGAGTCGTGGGACCTGTCCCCTGGCCCTAAACCAGATAATTAACAAGAAGATATTTACGACAAGATGAATAAAATAGTATCTAAATCATTTGTGATTTTGAAAGGAGTGATTGCAGCATTTGTTGCGTTTATTGCGTTTGCGCTCATATATGGTTTTTATTTGGAGCGAGAGCGTGCAAAAATACTTAGGCAAGAGCAAATAGAATCTACTTATGAATATATGACTGGTACCTGGAAAACAATTGACTCCAGCGGTGCTGATGATAAGACATTAAACGGGGTGTTGACAGTCAAATTTGATGAGCATCAAAACTGTGTCATTTCGTTTGTAGACCACTCGGAATATGGCACCTATTCACTTGATGTTCATAGCTTATATGTTGATATAAAATCGGGTAATTCTTCTGTTGCTCTTAAAAGGTATTCTTATGAATATTTATTAACTTATTTAAATGGAATCTATTATTTGACTATTACCAATAATTCTAATAATTCCATAAAATTCAAAAGAATAGAATAAGCAAGAGAGACAGGTCTACCTCGAAAATAAGATTGCCTACCACAAAGGTGCATATTAACAGAAAAAAAGATTGTATTAAAATGAGCGACAAATTATTAACCGTAACATCGTTTACATTGACATTAATAATACTCTTTGTTGGATTTTTCCATCAATTTGAAGTTGGTTATTCAGACTATAAGAGAATAAAGCCTGTTGGTGGAGAGGGGTTCTATCCTGGCGGATATAGTGTTTATCATACAGAAAAGGAATTTCTCGGATCTGCTTTGTATTTTTATGATGGTAAGGAAATAACTCAAGCTATGGATATGGATTTCTCAAAATACAGTTATGTTATGGTTCCAGGTGCAAAAGTGAAGAGGATGTATTATAGTATTAAGTCAACCCTCTTTGATGATGAATCTCCGAGTTATGCCAAAGCTCGCAGATTCTGGAAATGGTGTCTATTCATAGAATACCAAGAGCCGGACAAATATATGTATATTTATCAGATTGACAAGAATACTCGTTTGAGAGGATTCCATGGTTGTTAGAAGAAAAGTTGTGAATCTTAACTTGATACTTAAAAATTTCCTTTGACATTATAAATAAAACGCTGGTATGCTCATAAAAGACAGGAACAAGGGTATTTCCAGTATCACAGCAAAAAGGCTGGGCATCGGTGGTGATGCTCAGCCTGTTTTGTATTTATTTCAATCTTGGGGAGAGGCTACTCTCCTCTAAAGAACTTCTTGAAGAACACCAACTGGTAGTCGAGCGAGTTGTTCCAATACTCACCAGTATGACCACCTGGACGGGTGGTGAAGTCATGATCGATGCCATGACCGAGAAGACGCTTGTGGAGGTCTTTGTTCACCTCAAGGAAGAAGTCGGACTCACCGCAGTCGAAGGTGATGAACAACTCATGGTTCTTCAATGTTGGCACGAGTTCAGCCACAGTGTGACTGTCCCACACGGCTTTGTTGGCAGCCATCTCACCAAGGACATCAGGGATGTTCCAGTTCTGTGGGAACGGACGGATATCGACACCGCCACTCATGGCAGCACATGCTCCATAGAGGTCTTTGTGGCGGAAGGCGAGGAACAATGCTCCATGACCGCCCATGCTCAAACCTGTGATGGCACGACCTTCGCGCGAAGCGATGGTGTTGTAATGGCTGTCAATATAGTCGATGAGGTCGCGAGTCATGAAGGTCTCATACTGGAAATCCTTCATCACAGGACTATCGAAATACCATGAGTTGAGAGCAGAAGGAGTGACGAAGATCATACCCATCTCATCAGCAATCTCTGGGAGGTTTGGCTTAATCTCGAGCCATGAACGCGAGTTGCCATAGGCTCCGTGGAGAAGATACAGTACTGGATAGCGCTTTGCCTCGACGGTAGGAAGGTTTTTCTTGCCTTTCTTCACTGGCATCACCTTCTCAGAAGGTTTCACAACAATAACTTCGATATCACGGTTCATCACATCACTATGGAGTGTGAGAGTGTCGATGGTACCGGCATTAACAAGACCGAATACCGATAACTGCATCAGCAGCAAGGAAAAGAACTTTTTCATATTAATTTAAACGCAATTTTGCGTTATTTATTTTAAGCAGAAGGGGATTATTTTTAACGAGAACGATGGCGATGACAAGGCATTTCTCTCCCCCTCCCTAAGGGGGGGAGGGGGTAAGGGGGGAGAGGCTATTTTACTGGTGTGAGAGTGATAGCTCTTGTCTCAGGTTTGTTGACATCATATATCTTCTTCACGAGGAGGTCCATCTCAGCGGTCATCGCATCGCGCACCTCCTGATGAATCATCTTGTCGTAGAGTTCACGGCGAGCCCCTACCCAACCGTTGGTCTTCTGACCTTCACGGAACACCTCGGCAGCATGTTCATCATTTACATCGAGCAGACCTTTCTCCATGAAGAAATCATACTGCAGCCATGCATAGTCGCGGAACTGACGCTCTATCTCCCAACGGAGTTCGTTGAGTGCCATGACCTTGCAAGCCTGCTGATACTGTGGGGTGTGGCGATATTCGGCGAGGTTGACACCGGCAGCGAGTTGCTCAGCAGTGAAGGTGTCAATGAGAATATCGTCGATGAGCAACTGATAGTTGCCTTTGAGGCCCTGAACGGCAAACTGCTCATTGTCGATGTCCTTCATGAGAGTAGGCAGGACCTTCACAGCCTCAGCCTGAGCGCGTTTCATCATCCAGCCGTGGGCAATGGTATCCAAAGGATAAGGGAGCGACTCAGCAAGATAATCGAATGTCACAACGCCTTTGTTGTTCTTGAGGTTCGAGATAGTACAGTTGTCGCTTTTGATGACCTTCTGGTTCTTTGCGTTGATACATACATCAGCCACATTCTTGCCACACATGCCCTGGGCTTTGAGGAAGAGATATGCCATTACCATGTGACCGTTGTTGTCGGGATGAACGCGGTCGTTGCCACAGATGGTAAAGGTGGAATCCTGAAGCTGGTACTCATGGTTGATGGCGGTCATAGGAGCATTGAAATCGAGGAACTCCCAGTTGTTTGCCTTCGCAGCAGAGTCCTGGAACTCGACAATCTTCTGCATATAGTGGTTTTTGTTGCGGAACACATCATTGTTGAACTTCGATGTGTCATCGTAAGGCGAAGAACCGATCATGACGATACGAGTGTCTTTGAGACCTTTCAGACGCTTCTCGATATCCTTATAGTGGGTGCGCGACCATTCCACCTTGCCATTACCGAATTTCTCTGGCTCGTTGCCATTGTACTCATAATAGCCTGAGTCGTTCATACCGAAGGTGAGGGTGATGACATTAGGACGCTTTGAGAACACATCGCCGTCGAGACGGTTGAAGATATTCTCAGAAGTATCGCCACCGATACCACAGTTTGCCATCCACATCTCCTGATAAGGGAAATGTGTCATGTAATAGAGCCAGATGTAAGAGTGGTAGTGACCACCATCGGTGATACTGTTGCCCACGAAGCACACACGGTCGCCCTTCTTGAAAGGAGCCACCTGCTGGGCTGACACTGTGGCACAAACGAACAATGCCACAAGAAGAACTGCAATAGTTTTTTTCATTGTTTTATGGTTGTTTTATTCAATATTTCTTTCTCCGCTGCGCTATGAAAGCGGCAAAGCCGAGCGCAACATCTCAATATCTCAATATTTCAATATCTTGAGAGGGTCCTTTTTCCATTTACGATATACACCCCTCGTTGATTGGCTGTGCCAACCTGCTGTCCACTGATGTTATAGATACGATGATCGCCGTGCATGCCGACCTTCACTTCTTCTATTTCATCAACCACTGTTCCAGTGGTCTCAGGATAGTTATACTGCTTGATGAGCACCTTGGTATTACCCTTTGTCAGTCGGTCATCGTATTCCATATTGATAGTCTGACTCTCGCCTGGCATCAGAGTGACATAGTTCTCGTCCATGATGACTGGCAGTATGCGTTTGCCATCCTCATCAACGAGGCGCATACGAACAGCGAACGCCACCGATGAAGCAGGATTTGACAGTTTCACCTGCATACGACGAATGCCCGAGTCATCGATATCATTGCCCACAACCTCACAGGTCACACCAGCCTCAGCGATGTTGTTTAACGACTGGTAACTGTGGGATGACGCTGATTTATTCTTCCAATAGAAATTCTGCGACACTAGATTGTCGTTGGCATCATAGAGTTTCAGTCGGAGGAAGAACATAACGCTCGATATTGACGACAGACGACCACTATGCCCATCGTCAGGGGTGTTCATATTAGTAACCTTCTGCACAGAGTTTTCAGCCACCGAAATGCCACTATACTCTCCCGATGCAGGTTCGTACTTCTCGCCCGACATCTTATAAGCCTCCACCTCGACACGCATTCCACTGAGGTTCTGCCCTGTGGTGTTGATGATATCCACATCATTGCTATGGCAGTTCCACTGGATATGAACCGGTTCGCAGGCTTTCTTTGCTCCCCAATACACGCCTGTCATGTTGAAGTAATAGTCGTAGGTCTGCCACAGATGCGACGGATATGCCGGTTGACTCATCCAATAGAGCAGGCCAGTAGCAGTGTTCCACAGATGGGCATTCCACCCCTCGAAGGCAGCCTTCGACACTTCTATATTCAGCAGCTGTGCTCGTTCGCAGAACTGCTCCGCTCCTGTGCAGGTTCCATAGTTGGTCTCCACCTTATTATAATAGTCGCCGGCTGATGCACCACCGCCATAGGCTGCCTCATTGCTGAAGAAATGCTTGTCCCACATATCGTTGCGAGGCCACATCTTGTCGGCTGGAGTGAACTCGAGCATACTCTCGTAGGTGTCGAAAGCACCAGTGCCCAGTTCCGAGCGGAAGCCCCAATCAACAACATCGCCTTTGTCGCCTCCACCGCCCCAGATGCCATCATCGAAATAGTCGTTAGGCCAGAAACTCTGCCACCAACCAGAACCTGAGAGTCCCCATCCACTGCCATCGCGGTTGTTATAGGCATTGGCAGTGTAATAGCCGTTGTGGGAATTTGGCATATACACTCTCTCACCACCATCATAGACGAGGATGATATCGCGCAGTGCATCATTGAGTTCATCGTAGGGCCATCCCTCATTGTCGGCACACCATACAGCCTGACAAGGATGGTTGCGCAGGCGTATCACCTTATCGCGGGCATTGGCAATAAACTCCTTCTTGTCGTCAGGACCAGTGAGGCCCACATACGGTCCAGTGAGCCAGAAGTCGTCCCACACCATGATACCATATTTATCGCAGGCTTCATAGAACTCCTCGTCGGTGACACAGCCCGTCCAACAGCGTATCATATTGAAGTGCATG
>JAUNIK010000201.1 GCA_030523505.1 Prevotellaceae bacterium
GATTCACACATGTTTACTCAATAATTCAAACACGGGGATTTACTGGTGACCCATTAATTACCGGAAAAACGTAAATATTGATGTATTTTTACGATATCGGACAATTATTTGATAAAAAAGTACAACCATCCCCGTGTATAAATCTCGAATAATCAATTATTTTGGGGAGGGGGCTCTATTATTTATTTTCCACCTTATTTCTATTTATGCGCACGCGTGCGTGCAAGGGCGTATGTGAGGGCGTGTGTATGTGAACGTGCGCGCACTATAATATACTGTTTTTCAAAAACAAATGCAACGGCTTTTTTCTTATTTAGGAAAATATCAATAAATCCTTAAAATTATTAAAATCTTCTATATATAATAAGGTGTATGGCGAGAAAGTATGTACCTTTGCGCTTCGAAACTGTGCCTCACGGCATGGATGAAGATTAATTTAACCGTGGACGGATATTAGTCCCGTATCTATTTATGCAAGAGAATTTAGTAATTGTTGAGAGCCCTGCAAAGGCTAAAACTATAGAGAAATTCCTGGGGAAGGATTTCAAGGTGATGTCAAGTTACGGACATGTGCGCGACCTCAAGCAGCGTTCAATTAGTATCGACGAGGAAACTCTCGAGCCGTATTACGAGATTCCTGAAGACAAGAAACGACTTGTACAGGATCTCAAGTCAAAGGCAAAGCAGGCAAAGAAGGTGTGGCTCGCATCCGATGAGGACCGCGAGGGAGAGGCTATCTCATGGCACTTGTGCGAAGTGCTTGGCCTTGATGAGAAGAAGACCAGCCGTATTGTTTTCCATGAGATTACAAAGACAGCCATTCTCGAGGCTATCGAGAATCCACGCCAGATAGATATGAACCTTGTTGATGCACAGCAGGCACGCCGTGTGCTGGACCGACTCGTTGGTTTCAAGCTCTCGCCAGTACTCTGGCGCAAGGTGAAGCCATCGCTTTCCGCTGGTCGTGTGCAGAGTGTGGCTGTACGACTTGTTGTTGAGCGTGAGCGCGAGATACAGGCATTCCAGCCAGAAGCGTATTATCGTGTAAACGCCATTTTCCTGAAAGAGCAGAGCGATGGAACAATGCGTGAGGTGAAAGCCGTTCTCGACCGCCGTTTTGCTACTCATGAAGAGGCTGTGGCATTCCTTGCAAAATGCAAGGACTCGGGATTTACCATCAGTTCGGTGCAGAAGAAACCAGCAAAGCGCATGCCGGCACCACCGTTCACTACATCAACACTTCAGCAGGAAGCAGCCCGCAAGTTGGGCTTCACCGTAAGCCAGACCATGATGGTGGCTCAGCGCCTGTATGAAAGCGGACGTATCACATATATGCGAACCGACAGCGTGAACCTCTCTACATTGTGTATCGGTGCAAGCAAGGAGGAAATCCTGAAGCTCTATGGTGAGGAATACAGCAAGCCACGCAACTACCACACATCATCACGAGGTGCACAGGAAGCTCATGAGGCTATCCGTCCAACATATATGTCGGAGACAGAAATCAACGGTACTGCTCAGGAGCGCCGCCTCTATGACCTTATCTGGAAGCGTACTCTTGCTTCGCAGATGGCAGACGCTGTGATAGAGAAGACAACAGTAACTATTGATGTCGATGGTCAGGAGGAGAAGTTCGTGGCAACCGGCGAGGTAATCAACTTCGACGGATTCCTGAAGGTTTACCGTGAATCGGTAGAGGACGACGCAGAACAGTCGGAGGATATGGGAAATGTGCTCCCAGTGATGAAGAAAGGCGACAAGCTCAACAGCAAGGAGATTGTCTCGACAGAGCGCTACTCACAGAGTCCTATCCGCTATGATGAAGCCTCGCTCGTGAAGAAAATCGAGGAGTTGGGCATCGGTCGTCCATCAACATACGCTCCAACAGTCAGCACTATCCAGCAGCGCGAGTATGTGCAGAAAGGCGACAAGAAAGGTGAAGAGCGCCATTATACAGTTGACACTCTGAAGAACGGCAAGCTCACCTCTAAGCAGAAGAAAGAGACCGTGGGCAATGAGAAGGGCAAGCTTCTCCCAACAGATACTGGCATCGTGGTGAACGACTTCCTCATGCAGTTCTTCCCAGAGATTATGGACTATAACTTCACTGCCAGTCTTGAGGAGCGATTCGACAAGATTGCTGAAGGAAAGACAGAGTGGAGAAAGATGATGAAGGACTTCAACAAGAAGTTTGAGCCATCGGTAGAGAGAGTATTGAACTCACGTCAGGAGCATAAGGCCGGTGAGCGCGAGATTGGTATCGACCCAAAGAGTGGTCGCCCTGTGTTTGTGAAGATTGGGCGTTTCGGACCAGTCGTACAGATCGGTTCGGCTGAAGATGCCGAGAAACCACGCTTTGCCCAGTTGCCAAAGGACAAGACAATGGACGAGATTACCCTTGAAGAGGCACTCGAACTGTTCCTCCTTCCACGCGATCTGGGTATGCTCGACGACCAGCCAGTAGTTATCGGTGCAGGTCGCTTCGGTGCTTATGTGCTTCATAACAAACAGTATATCTCATTGCCAAAAGATGCCGATCCGATGGCGATCACATATGAGGAGGCCGTGGAACTGATTCTTGCAAAGAAGAACCAGGAAGAGCAGCGCCGACTGAAGACATTCGAGGAAGACGAGAAGATGGAGGTGCTCAACGGTCGTTACGGTCCGTATATTGCTTACGACGGCAAGAACTATCGCATACCTCGCAATCTCCATGCTGAGGTAGAGACTCTTACTTACGAGCAGTGCAAGCAGATTGTGGAAGAGACACCAGCAAAGCCTGCAGGCAAAACCCATAAGGTACGCCGATGATACGAATAATACTGATAGGTTATATGGGAGCCGGCAAGACAACAGTCGGTAAAGACCTGGCGAAAGCGTTAGGTGTGACCTTCTATGACCTTGACTGGTATATTGAAACCCGAATGCGCAAGACCGTCAAACAGATATTTGACGAGCGAGGCGAGGAGGGATTCCGCCAGATAGAACATAACATGCTCCATGAGGTGGCAGAGTTTGAGAATGTTGTCATTAGCTGTGGTGGAGGCACACCATGTTTCTTCGATAATATGGATTACCTCAACCAGCAAGGCGACACCGTGTACCTGCAAGCCACACCGGAAGTGCTGCATCAGCACCTGAAGATGGGAAAGGGTGTGCGTCCGTTGCTGCTGAACAAGACTCCTGAAGAGGTGGATGCGTTCATAAAGGAGCAACTGGAGTATCGCGAGCAGTTCTATCTCAAGGCAAAGCACATCCTCGATGTGAACCTCATGGATAGCTACGAAAAGATTGCTTCGCATATAGCGAAACTGAGAAATATGCTGAAGGTTTAATTGTTTCGAATCATCGATTCATCGATTAATCGAATCACCGAAAATAATAAAAGCAAAAATGAAAAAGTGGACCATTGAAGATTCGAAGGAACTCTACAACATCAAAGGTTGGGGAGTGGACTACTTCGGTGTTAACGACAAGGGAAATGTGTATGTTACTCCGCGTCAGGACAATGTTCAGGTTGACCTCAGAGAGGTCGTCGATGAACTTGCCACCCGTCATGTGGCAGCACCAATGCTCCTGCGTTTCCCTGACATCCTTGATACCCGCATCCAGACAACATCGGCTTGTTTTGAAAAGGCCACCAAGGAGTATCGCTATACAGGCGACCACTTCATCGTGTTCCCTATCAAGGTGAACCAGATGCGTCCTGTCGTAGAGGAAATCATCTCGCATGGTGCAAAGTACAACATCGGTTTGGAGGCAGGTTCGAAGCCTGAGCTCCATGCTGTGCTGGCTACCCACATGGATTCCGACAGTATCGTAATCTGTAATGGCCACAAGGACCAGAACTATATCGAGATGGCACTCCTTGCACAGAAGATGGGCAAGCGTGTGTTCCTCGTTGTAGAGAAGTTGCCTGAGCTCCGTATCATCGCTGATGCTGCCAAGAAACTCGATGTGCGTCCAAATCTCGGTATTCGTATTAAGCTCGCATCATCGGGTGCTGGCAAGTGGATGGAGAGTGGCGGCGATGCGTCAAAGTTCGGTCTTAACTCTTCTGAGCTCCTCATAGCTCTCGAGATGCTCGATGAGATGGGTCTGCGCGACTGCCTGAAACTGATACATTTCCATATCGGTTCGCAGATAACAAAAATCCGCCGAATCTCTACCGCCTTGCGTGAGGCTGCACAGTTCTATGTTCAGCTGCACCAGATGGGATTCGCAATAGAGTTCGTTGACTGTGGCGGTGGTCTCGGTGTTGACTATGACGGTACCCGCTCATCGAACTCAGAGTCGTCGGTAAACTATTCAATCCAGGAGTATATCAATGACTGCGTCTATACTTTCGTAGATGCAGCCAATAAGAATAGTATCCCACATCCAAACCTCATCACCGAGGGTGGCCGTTCGCTGGCTGCTCATCACTCAGTGCTTATCCTCGATGTATTGGAGAGTGTTTCTGCTCCACAGATGCCAGAGGATTTCCAGCCATCGGAGAACGACCATCAGTTGGTGCACGATCTCACAGAAATCTGGGACAAGCTGTCAACCCGTTCAATGCTTGAGGACTGGCACGATGCGCAGGATATCCGTGAAGAGGCACTCGACTTGTTCCGCCATGGTATCATCGACCTTAAAACCCGAGCACAGATAGAGTCGTTGTATTGGGCTATCAGCCAAGAGGTGGCGGAGTTGGCTCACCATCAGAAGCATGTGCCGGACGAGTTGCGTAATCTCGACAAGCAGATGGCCGACAAGTATTTCTGCAACTTCTCGCTGTTCCAGAGTATGCCTGACTCATGGGGTATCGACCAGTTGTTCCCTATCATGCCTATTTCGCGTTTGAAGGAACGTCCTACACGCTCGGCACAGTTGCAGGATATCACCTGTGACTCCGACGGAAAGGTGACAGCCTATGTGAATGGTGGTCAGCAGACAAACTATCTGCCTCTCCATACAATCAAGGAGGGTGAACATTATTATATAGGTGTATTCCTCGTTGGGGCTTATCAGGAGATTCTCGGCAATATGCATAACCTCTTTGGTGATACCAATGCGGTGCATATCTCTGTCGATAAAGATGGATACACAATCGACAAGACAATCGATGGCGAGACCGTAGCCGATGTGCTTGAATATGTGCAGTACGATCCAAAGAAACTTGTCCGTCGCCTGGAGATTTGGGTGACAAAGGCTATCAAGGAAGGCAAGATTACACCAGAGGAGGGTAAGGAGTTTATCAGTAACTACCGTGCCGGATTGTACGGATATACGTATTTGGAGTAAAAGCCTCACCCCCCGCCCTCTCCGAAGGAGAGGGGGCTAAAATAAATAGTTTTTTTGCGCGAGGAGGGGGAAATGCATGGGGGAAATGCAAGGGGATATTAGCAAATAAAATGATGAAAGAGAGAATAACAATAGTAAAAGTGGGCGGAGCTGTAGTTGAAGATGAACTGCAGCTCTCTCAGTTACTTACCGACTTTACAAATATTCAAGGTAAGAAGATCCTTGTTCACGGCGGTGGTCGTCGTGCAACAAAGGTTGCAGCATCATTGGGCATAGAAAGCCA
>JAUNIK010000202.1 GCA_030523505.1 Prevotellaceae bacterium
AGATATTGTCCTCGTCAGTGTCCATTACCTCAGCAAGGCATTTGCACATTGCTGGCACATGAGGGTTGATCTTTGGTCGTTCGGCACAAACAGTAGCATCGATGTTTACTACATGATAACCCTTCGTGGCAATGAGCAGTATTGTTTGCTGAAGAAGTATCTTTGAATCAATATTCTCAAACTCGTTGCCTTTGACTGGTGGGAAGTGATAACCGATATCACGCATGTTGGCCGCACCGAGAAGTGCGTCGCAGATGGCATGGATAAGCACATCAGCATCGCTATGACCAAGGAGACCTAATGGGGTTCCCTCGGAGTTTGTGAACGGAATAAGTACACCGCCGAGCCATAACTCGCGGGCTTCTGTTATCTTGTGGACATCATAGCCCATTCCTACTCTAATCATATTTGCACCAATCTAAACTATTAAAAATTCTCCTCCCCTCGGGGAGGTCGGGTGGGGGCTTTCCCCCTTCGGGGGTTGGGGGCTTTTATCTGCGGCGGCCGAAGAGGTCCTTGATGCCGTCCATATCGAATGTAAGGGTGAAACGCAAGGTCTGGTCGAGTGGGTTTGACTTCGCTGTGGCGATGACATAACCTGCATCGAGCGAGAAGATGTTCATGCGGAAACCGGCACCTACGGTGAAGTACTTACGGTTACCCTTGTTTTCCGATTCGTGGTGATATCCAGCACGGAGTGAGAACTGATCGTGATAGCAGTATTCTGCACCGACGCTCCACTGGATTTCCTGCAACTCCTCCTTGAAACCGTTAGGCGCATCAGAGAAACTCTTGAAGATACCACTGATAGAAGAGATGTCGTAGTAATCTTTCTGTACACGCTCCTGATAGTCCTCGGTTGTCTCACCCTCAAACTGCTTTGGATAGGTTGGCACGAGGAGTTTGTTGGCATCGGCAGCGATGGTGAAACGGTTGTATTCATCGACAGGAACGACGAGCGAAGCACCGAGACGCATGTTGGTTGGGATGAACTCAGCATTGTCGTCACCACCGAAACTGATCTTTGTACCGATGTTAGAGATGTTCATACCCAAGCCCAACTGGCACTCACGGTCACCGAGGTTGAGATAGTCCTGATAGTAGCACGCAAGGTCGGCAGCGAAAGCCGAACCAGGTGAACTCTCATCGGAGAAGTTATAGGTGAGGTCGGAGTATATCCAACGCAAACCGGCAGCAATAGAGAACTTCTCGCTCAGCATCAGTGAGTAAGCCACATCGAGCGACATCTCGTAAGGGGTGATGGTCATATCGTCGCCACCTTCGAGCGAAGCACTGGTATATACCTCACCAAGTGAGAAATAGCGGAGAGACGCCGATACTGCACTGTAATCACCTATACGGTAATAGCCCGAGAGATAGGCGAGGTCCATGTCGCTCACCAACTGGCGCAACCAAGGGGTGTAGTTCAAACCGACACCGGCACGACTGATGGCAAATGGATATTTCGCAGGATTCCAGTACTGCGAGTTCACATCGGCTTCGGTTGCGGCACCCACATCACCAAGACCGGCAGCACGAGCGTCAGGGGCTATCGACTGCGATGTTACTGATGTGTTGATAGGGTTGAACATATCGCGTTTGTCCTGGGCTTTCGCAGTAAGGGCAAACAATGTCAACATAGTGTATATAACAATTCTTTTCATACGTTTTCTATTGTGGATATCTCTTTTTGAGGTGACTATGTTGCCACCACCTTATCTAATAATAATGAGTTTCTTTGCTTTTGAATCGTAGTCGCTACCCTCGCTGCTCACACGGGCACGATAGAGATAGACGCCAGTCTGCAACTGCTGACCACCATCAACGGTAAGATCCCAGTCGATAGTGTAGGAACCGTCGCTGCTCACACCACTCTCGCTGTGCGACCAAAGGAGGCGACCACTCATATCCATGATGTCGAGTGTTACATCGACGATGCTGCCCATACGGTCGTGGTTGATGATGAATGTCGTTGATTCCTTTGCAGGGTTGTTTGTGCAACTTACACTTGTCACCTTCGGCTCGAGAGCACTCACTACCGTGAACTGCAACTGTGTCGTTGACGGGTTGTTGAATATATCCCATGCACGGAATGTAAGCGAGTGCTTACCCGGTTCGAGCTTAGGGATAGAGTAGTAGGTAGAACCACTTGTATATGAACCGAAGTCATAGGTGAAGTGCTCGTTGAGGTTATAGGTCTTGGTCATCTCGCCATCGATGATGAGCATCAGGTCATGACCGATACCGTTGCCAGTGGTGTTGATGCCATCCTCGTCGTTAATCTCTGCTACGAAATAAGGTGTGGAATTCACCTGACCACCGTTGACAAATGATGGAGAGTTGAGATAGCAGTAGATGGAAGGACCGATGGAGTCGGTGCCGAGGCTCTCTGTGCCGCCCACGATGAAATCTTCGGAATAGCCGTGAGCAGTGGTCTTCTTGTCGTTGCTCACCACGAATACATTGACAAGGCCTGACTCGTCGCTGTAGTTGATATCCTTCGGTACAGCAAAGGTGAACTCGAACTTGCCGTTCTTCACATTGTCGGAACCGGTGAAGAGTGTCTTTGTACGGTCGGTGAATACGAAAGGTTCCTCAGCCTCTTTGTTATCGTTCAGGCGGCATGTCAGTTCCTCTTTAGAATCGCGGACTGTCGCTGTGACAATACCGTCAAACGCCTCGTCGCTTACTACATGACCGGAAATCTTTGCTACACTGCCCGCTTTGAGTGCAGGAACAGTGGTTCCACCTATCGGTTGACCGTTTATGGCATCTACAACAACCTGCATCTTAGGCTGGTTGAGGGCTATCGCTGGATCACCCAGAAGTGAGAACTGCAGTTTGTTGGTGGTGCGGTCCTGACCAGAAGTGATCATATAGTTCTTTGCCAATCGCTGAGCCTCGCCGAGAGTAGTCGGCTGACCATTCGTCTTGCTAAGCACATATCGCAAGAATGCCATATTGATACGCTTGTTGTAGTTGGCGTAAACGGTACGGGTTGTACCGAAGAAGGCCATCGCACCACCTTTGCTGTTCAGCACTGCTGTCTCACCGATAGTAGGGTCGGTACCGTCGAATGGCATGATATCGCATGAAGCGGTGATCCACAATGGGAGGTTGGTGTTCGAGAACTCTGCGAAGTCGGTGATACGAAGCACTCGCTCGTGAGAAACCTGAATCTGCGAACCATGACCAGCGTAATCCATGATGAGAGCGCCGGACTGCTGCTGTGCCTTGATGATGTTGGTAACCTCAGGGTATGTGTTGCCGCTGGCAGAAGAAACACGCTCGTAGGCATCCCACATAACTTTCTTGACAACATATCCAGGATGGTTTGCTATTGTTTCCTCGGCAGCATCATTGGCGTCATCCATGTGGAGATTGTTGTTTCCATCGTCACCCATGAACATTATGACGTTCTGCCAAGCACCGGCATTCTCGTTCTTTGCATAGCGGATGGTCTTGTCAACCATTGTCTTCGCGTCAGAAACAGTAGTGACAGGGAATCGACCAACGCAGATGTCAAGCATATCCACCGACTGTGGGTTTGCGCCCTCGCCATTGTCGAGATAGCAGAAGAATCCGTCATCGACATAACAAGAAACCTCGTTGTATGAATCCTCGCTCTCGAAACAGAGCAGATAATCATCAGGATTGAGTTTCGATGTTGTCATGGTCATCATTCTGTTGTCCCAGACACAATCGCCGAAAAGGAGAAGATATTTTGGCATGTCAGCCTCGGTCTCGGCTCTGTCATAGAGCATCTTCATATAGCGGCGATAGGCGTTGGCATCAGGAGTTCCGCTCGAGAACTCGTTGTAGAGTTCATCAGCAGGAACGATTGTGACACGCATACCGTCGTGCTCCTCGTGGAATTCCTTCAGGCGCTGTGCCTGTTCGATGGTCTTCTGCGAGGTTGGGATGATGATTACCATATCAGCGAAACTATCAGCGTGATGGTCCTGATTGGTGATATTGTAAACATATTCGGCCTCTGGGAACGAACGACCAGTGAGTTTTGTCACATTCCGTGGCTGAGTTGTTGTCAAACAGATATAATCGAGGCGTGAAGGACCGCCCGAGAGTGTCTTTATTGTGACTTTGTTCTCTTCCTTGAGGTTATAGACATTGTAGGTTTTTGAAGCAATGCTACCCTTGTCGTATTCTCCACATCGCATCGAAAGAGTGCCGATGATGGAATCGTTGATGGCAACCTCAACAGTTGTTGTTGAACCCGCAGTCACGGCAACGAAGAGGCGACCGTTCTGGATGTCGCCGGTGTTATTGATGGTGAATGAGCGTGAATCTCCCTTTTCTATTGGATTAGGATCCTGCAGGTTGCGACCACCAGAGAACCAAGCGAAACCGTCAACTTCGTAGAGTGAGTGGTAAACCTCTGGTGAACGGTAGAAAGTCTGTACGAATGCGGTAGAGTCGATGGCTGCAACCTCGTCATCGTTCTCGGTTATGAAATAATATCCGTAGTTGGAATAAGGGTTACGCACACGGGTGGTAGTGTTTGCTGTGCTGTAAGAAACAGGACCTTTCGCATAGAAAAGATGCTTGCCGTCGATGATGCACTGCTCCACCTGCTTCAAGTCATCGGTGCTTGCGAGGTAAGAAGCATTCAGAGCCTCTGGCTGGAGGTTACCACCATAACCGTAGATCTTCACTTTGCTGAGATTGCTGAATCCGGCCTTGCGAATAACAGCGTCGGTCAACTGATGAACGCCGGTTTCGCTGACCCTGATCTTTGCCCAACGGCCGGAAGCAAGAACGGAATGCTCAGCATATGTTCTGCTTGCTGATGCATCCTGTGCCTTTGACGCACCCTTTGCCAAAGCAACAGGAGCAGACTCGATTCTAAGCATGAAACTGCTCAGGAACTTATATGCTCCATCGCGGAATGCCAGAGGGGTAACACCAACCTTCAGGATTGGCTTCTTGCGGTCGAAGACAATGCTGTATTCTGGCTGTGGGATTTCAGGAAGTGGCTGGCCGCTGAGGCTATTGTACTTCTCTATATCCGATGGCGCCATTGGGATGTACTCTGGATAGAGCAGTGTAACGGTGTATGTTGAGTCGCTATAATCAGCAGGAAGCGGCATCTGATAGCCCACATGTGGCAATATGGAATCGATACTGACCTCCTCGGTTGTCAGATATACGAATCTCTGCTGTGCCATCGCTGCGACACAACAAAGAATGAATGTTATTATGGTGAAAAATCTTCTCATTCCTTACAATAACGTAAAAAGTATACAATTTATTGTATGGAAGGATGAGTAATTTAATCTGCGGGGGCTTTTTATCAACGAATTCCGCGAATTACACTAATTTTATTTTTGGTAACGATATACTTTTGGCACAGAGTTTTTTTATTAGATCAAAATATCCTTGTTAAGACTTGCGTCTTTTTGCTGTTTGTCTTTTAATCGAGAATCAGAGCAAGCTCTATTCGTCAATTCAAATCCACCCAGCAGTATCTACGATACTAACAAGGATTACAAAATATCTCCCTGCGGTCGTTCAAAATACCTCCACTCCGTT
>JAUNIK010000203.1 GCA_030523505.1 Prevotellaceae bacterium
CAGAAGTGCAGCCCATGCGAATGGTGCGAATGCCTCGTAGCGCTTCGAATACTTCTTCACATTGAGCTTTGTCTTCTCAAGTTTATCGATATCGGCATAAATCTGCTTCAACTCTTTGTTATTGGTAGCACGGTAGTAGTTACCGTCAGTCTGTGCAGCTATCTCAGAGAGAGTCTTACCATCGATTTCCACTGGTATGTTCACATACTGAATACCACCTGCCACAGGCATTGGATATGGTGCAACCTTGTTTGTTCCCACACCGATGGTATACACTCGAATGCCAAGACTCTTGGCAATCTGTGCCGCCGTGAGTGGCGAGATGTCACCTCGGTTGTTGGAACCATCGGTAAGAAGAATCACTACTTTGCTCTTTGCCTTTGAATCCTTGAGGCGCGACACAGCATTTGCTAATCCCATACCGACAGCGGTACCGTCCTCAATGAGACCGCGAGAAGCAAGGTCTGTGCGAACTCCACGAAGAAGGTTTAGCAATGAACCATGGTCGGCGGTCATAGGGCACTGTGTGAACGACTCTCCGGCAAAGATTGTAAGACCGATGTTGTCATCCGGACGACCAGAGATAAACTCAGCAGCCACGTTCTTTGCGGCTTCCATACGGTTTGGCTTCAAATCCTCGGCAAGCATTGATGTGGAGATATCCATACAAAGCATGATATCGATGCCCTCAACTGTACGGTCATCCCAGGAATTATGAGTCTGCGGACGGGCCATCACAATCACAATGAGCGTGAAGGTGATGCATCGCAAAAGCATTGGCAAGTGCACCAATCTCGTGCGCCAGCTTTGTGGTGCATTAAGATAGGCACGGGTGGTGCTCATACGCATTGTTGGTTCATTACGCTTGCGATAAAGGAAATACCACAAGATGTAAGGCACCAGCAGCAGGAGCAGTATGAAATATTCTTTATTAGCAAATTCCATTTTACAAGAGCATTAATGCATTGTACAACACAAAGCATATTATAAACACCACGGCAACAGCGATAAGACCAAGCAGCACCTTGATTACCTTTCGGCTTTCCTTTATACGCTCGTCATCCTTGCTGAGCTTTGGTATGATCTTCTCCTCGGTTTCCTTTTCCTCGGTCTTTGTCTGGTCAATGAAGTTGATAGCATTGACGAGGTTAAGGTCGTTCTCATTGATGAGTGTCGAATACTTCGCGAACTTCACCAAGTCGGCAGTCTCAAACAATTCGCGCAACTCCTGAATCATCTTATTGTCCTTGGTCTCTTTGAGATGGGCAATGATTTCGGTTGTTGTCATCTCCATTGCATTGAAGCCGAATCGTTCCTCAATATAACTGCGCAAGGTATCGGTAAGACGGGTGTAGTATGTCTTCTGGTCCTCAGAGTTCTGCATCTTCTCCTGCTTGATTTTATCAATGGCAGTGAGCGCCTTCTGATGTGCAGGGATATGCTTCACGATGAGTATGCGTGAGATGATAGGCTTGTTCTGCTTCAATCTTACATAGAGGTAGATGCCGATGGCAACAAGAAGGAGCATCAGGAAACTCATCCAGAACAGCGGACTCCACTCCGACCAGAGGAACGGATTGTTCTGTACATCCTTCGGTCCAAAGAACTGGTTGAGGTTGAGTGTGTCAACATCAAGGGTTATCACCTTGAGCGCCAGCGGATTGGTCTTGTATTCCTTACCTGACACCTTAACGACAAAGGCAGGAATCACATAAGCATTCTCATCAAAGCTGGTGAGCAGATACTTACGACTGATCTGTCGTGTAGCGTCATCTATCTTTGTAGTATCATCCTTCACAACCTCGACAATCTCCACGCCTGGGCAGACCATATCGCGTGCCTTGAAAGCCGGCATCTGCACCACCTTGTCCTGTGGAGCAATGACGGTAAGGGTGACACCGGTCTGCTCACCGATGTATATTGCCATTGAGTCAATCTTTGCTTCCACCGATACGCCTTGTGCAAAGGTGCAGAGTGGAGCAATAGTGAGAAGTATGAAAGTGAATAGTCTTTTAATCATATTAATATTATCCATTTCCCGGAAACATGTTGAGCGATTATCTTCTGTTGAACAGTCGCATCATAGCCTTCACATAATCCTCGTTGGTAGCAACACTTGTCCAGTCGATATTACTCTTGGCAAAGTCATCGCGCAGAAGTGACTGGCTGTCGCGCCACGCTTTTGCATGAGCCTGTCGGAGTCTCTTCGAACTTGTATCGATTATCATCTCTTTGCCTGTTTCGGCATCGTTTATCTTGATAAGTCCTACATCAGGTAACTCCTTTGCCAATGGGTCATACACCTGAACAGCCATCAGGTCGTGCTTTGAAGATGCAATCTGCCATTGTTTCTGGAGCGATTCCTCAGTATAGAAGTCTGAGATGACGAATACTGTTGAACGGCGCTTCATCACTCGTGTCATAAACTCCACAGCCTGTCGGATATCTGTTTTCAGACTCTCCGGTTTGAAGTCGAGCATCTCACGGATGATGTACAGGATATGCTTCCTACCCTTCTTTGGTGGGATATATTTTTCAATTCGGTCAGAGAAGAATATAACGCCAATCTTATCGTTGTTCTGGATAGCCGAGAACGCCAGTGTGGCAGCAATCTCTGTCACCATGTCGCGTTTCAGCTGGCCTCGTGTTCCGAAGTCAAGCGAACCAGAGACGTCGATCATGAGCATCACTGTCAACTCGCGTTCTTCCTCGAACACTTTTACATACGGACGGTGGAAACGAGCGGTAACATTCCAGTCAATGTCACGCACATCATCACCATACTGATATTCGCGCACCTCGCTGAAGGCCATACCCCTACCCTTGAAGGCACTGTGGTACTGACCGGCGAAGATGTTCTGACTCAGCCCGCGAGTCTTGATTTCAATCTTCCTGACCTTTTTTAAAATTTCAGAAGTTTCCAATCTAATTACGAATTAAGGCACCTGAACCTGATTGATAATCTTGCTTACGATCTCCTCGCTTGTGATGTTGCTTGCCTCAGCCTCATATGAGAGACCAATACGATGACGCAATACGTCGTGAGCTACAGCACGGACATCCTCAGGCACAACATATCCTCTGTGCTTGATGAAAGCATAAGCGCGTGAAGCCTTTGCAAGGTTGATAGAAGCACGAGGAGAACCACCAAAGGTTATCATGTCCTTCAACTCTGGCAATCCGTAACGCTCTGGGTAGCGGGTTGCAAATACGATGTCTGCAATATACTGCTCAATCTTCTCGTCGAGATATACCTTATTAACAATCTGGCGTGCCTTCATGATATCATCAGTAGAGCAAACTGGCGATACTGTTGGCATCTTACCTGCGAGATTCTCGCGGATAATGAGTTTCTCTTCTTCCAATGAAGGATAGCTGATGATGACCTTCAGCATGAAACGGTCAACCTGCGCCTCTGGCAACTGATATGTTCCTTCCTGCTCGATAGGGTTCTGTGTTGCCATTACGAGGAATGGCTCTGGCAATTTGAATGTATTCTCGCCGATTGTTACTTGATGCTCCTGCATCGACTCGAGCAATGCACTCTGCACCTTGGCTGGAGCACGGTTGATCTCATCTGCCAAAACGAAGTTGGCAAATACTGGGCCCTGCTTCACCTGGAACTTCTCTTCCTTCTGTGAATATATCATTGTACCGATAACATCGGCTGGGAGAAGGTCTGGTGTGAACTGAATACGTGAGTACTTGCTTGAGATGAGCTGCGACAAGGTCTTAATTGCCAATGTCTTTGCAAGACCTGGAACACCCTCGAGGAGGATATGACCATCGCTGAGGAGTGAGATTAACAACGAGTCAACGAGATGCTTCTGACCAACGATAACCTTATCCATGCCGGCTGTAAGGTCAGTAATGAAACCACTCTGCTGACGAATCAGGATGTTCAGCTCCTGAATATCAATTGATTCTGCCATAATATTTATTGTTTTTAATTTATTGTCAAACACTGAAAAACCGCCGAACCAATGCCAGCGGTTTCAAATCACAATGCAAAGTTACAATAAATATATTGTATGGCAGTGATTAAAACTTCTAAAAAGTATTAAATAATCTTCTTAAAAGTTAGAATTTAAGATACTTTATTACTTTGTAATATCGAATTAAAGTTCTTTAAGAGCCTCGTATATGCGCTGCACGGGCAATCCCATGACATTGAAATACGAGCCGTTGAGACCTGTAACACCTATATATCCAATCCATTCCTGGATGCCATAAGCGCCTGCTTTGTCGAATGGTTTGTAATGCTCTACATAATAGCTGATTTCCTCTTCCGACAGGTTCTTGAATGTGACATCGGTCTTTACCGAGAAATGCTTAGTCAACTTATTGGTTTTCAGGCAACAACCAGTTATTACCTGATGTGTTTGACCAGACAGTTTTGTAAGCATTTTACATGCATCATCAACGTCCTTTGGTTTGCCCATTACTTCATTGCCAAGCACCACAATCGTATCTGCAGTGAGCAGCACTTCATCGTCGGCAATATCATAACCGACAGCCTTCTTCTGCGAGATATATTCTGCTATTTCTGCGGTCGGCAAGTCTTCGGGATAACTTTCATCAATCCCAGGAATCACCCTAACCTCAAAATCAACATCAAGTCCCGCGAGAAGTTCCTTTCTGCGAGGCGAATTACTTGCAAGTATAATTTTCATAGCCTTTTCTTTTTTACCATCCAAATGCTGTTGCCGAACTCATCCATTTCCCTTGAGCCCTGAGCACCTGTTCTATAACATCCCTGCCGCAACCTTTTCCTCCGTCTCTATAACTCACATAAAGGCTCACCTCCTTAATCTCCTGACATGCATCCTTAGGGCAGACAGCACAACCTACCCTTTTCATCACCTCGTAATCAGGGATGTCATCGCCCATATACATCACCTCGTCATCGCGAAGGGTGTGTTTCTCGATGAACTTCTCGTAGGTTTCAATCTTCATGCTGCATCCCATAAAGATATCCTCCAAGCCAAGAGCATTATACCTATTATATACTGCCTGTGTTGTGCCACCGGTGAGTATTGCTATCCTCAGTCCCATCTTCTGGGCGAGTTGAATGGCATAACCATCCTTTATATTCGCAGTGCGCAATGGTTCGCCTTCCTGCGACATGGGAATTGTCTCGCAGGAAAGTACTCCATCTACATCGAAAATGATGGCTTTTATCTTGGTGAGATCGTAGTTAATCATAGATTACCTTGCAGGGATTACTCGTTTTCTGCATCGAAGATTCTCACATTCTCCCATTTCAGTCTGTCTTCATTCTGAGGCTGGCGCACTATCGCCTTGTGACCGAAACCGAGCACACACAGTACATCAAGATTCTCTGGGATATTGAGAATGCCTCTTACTATATCATTTGCAGGAGTACCGTCGTTCAGTCCGCGGGCTCTCATCTGCACCCAGCAACCACCAAGTCCAAGGTCTTCTGCCTGCAAAAGCATTGAGTATGAGGCTATTGAACCATCCTCTATCCAGCAGTCGTTGGTCGATGGGTCACCAAGAACGGAAAT
>JAUNIK010000204.1 GCA_030523505.1 Prevotellaceae bacterium
CTTGCTGTAGTAGCCGTATGAACGGTAGCCGTACTTATAGCCATACTTGTAGCGGTAGCGGCCGGTGTTAGACTCGGTACCGTTGAGGAGCAATGCCATGTTCTTGTACTTGTTGGCAGCAAACTCCTGATCAAGCTGTTTCAACATGTCCTTCTCCAGCAAACCGGCACGGACAACGAAGATGGTACGGTCGGTGTGCTGCTCAATGATGGCGGTGTCGGCAACGATATCCGAAGGAGGACAGTCAACGAAGATGATGTCGTACTCCTTGCGGAGGGTGTCGAGCATTGTACCGAACTTCTCCTCATAGAGCAACTCGGTAGGGTTCGGAGGAACAGTACCGACAGGAAGAACGAAGTAGTTCTTGTGGTTAGGATGATTGACGATAACCTCGTGGAAATCCTCGATGTTACCACTGAGGTAGTCGCTCATACCGCGCTTTGGAGAATCGATATATTTTGATGTAGAACCGTGGCGCATATCACCGTCGATGACGAGCACCTTCTTGCGTTTGATGGCGAACGACACAGCGATATTGTTGGTGAGGAACGACTTTCCTGAACCTGGGTTGTAAGAGGTGAGGGCAAAGACTTTCTTGTCAGGCTCGTTAGCCATCATAAACTCAAGGTTGGTACGGAGCACACGGAACGCCTCGTTGATGACATTTCGCGACCCCTCCCGGACGGCCATCTTTGCATCATGCTTCTTCTGTTTTGGTACCCAGAATTTCCACCAAGGACGCTTCTCGCCGTAGTATGGAATCTCACCGAGGTATGGGAGGGAAGTCTTATTGGCAACATCCTGATGACCACGGATCTTAGTGCTGGTGATCTCACGGAGTACGATGATAGACAGAGGGAGAGCGATTCCGGCTACGAGAGCCATGAGCCAGAGCTTAGATTTCTTTGGTTCGGTAGGGACATTGGAACCTGATGGTGGGTTGATTACGCGGGTGTCGTAGGCAGAGAACGCCTGCGACATTTCATTCTCCTCACGCTTTTGGAGAAGGAACACATAGAGAGACTCCTTCACCTTCTGCTGACGCTCGGCAGAAAGGAGGTGCTTGGCCTGCCCATGAGCGTGAGCAAGGTCGGAGTTAGACTTGCCCTCGTAGCGCTGGAGAGAGCGAACCTGGGTGTTGAGACTCTCGATGACATTGTCGATAGAGTGGAGGATGGCTACACGCTGAGCTTCGAGGTCGGCATCGGCAGTAACGACGAGTGGGTTGGACTCGGAACTGTTGGATGCAAGGGAGTTGCGCTCGAGGACCTTGGTGTTGTACTCAGAGATGAGACCGCCCACATTGTCTTGGATGCCAGAGCTTGATGGGAGGAGCTTGTGCTTGTTGTTGCTGTCAGCGAGATAATTGCGTACATAGCGCGCCATGTAGAGCTGGTTGTTGAGGTCGAGGAGGCTACGCTCGGTGGCATTTGCCTGCGACATGCTCTGAGAAGCAACAGCCTCAGGGCTGCTGATGAGATTGTCGGCCTTGTAGCTTGAGATATCCTCATCAACATCGCCGAGCTCTTTCTCGATGACTGCCAGACGTTCATTGATAAAGGCTGAGGTGGCAACGGCAACCTGGTTCTTATCCTTTACCCAGTTAGCGTTGTATGCAGCGATGACTGCGCCGAGGATATCTTTACCGCGCTGTGGAACATAATCACGATAGGTGAGTTGGACGATGGTGGCATCCTCGTCAGGCTGCTTGGTTGTCAAACGACCTACGCAATTGCCCGTGGCGGAGGCTAGGGTGATGCGCGAGACAATCATCTTTCTTGCTTTCGCTGTGTTGTATGACGCAGTCTGCTCAATCTTCATTGGTCCCATAGGGGTTTTGATGGTCTGGCCGAGGCGTCCTTCGAGGATGCCTGGACATTCCTTGCCGCAGAACTGCATATCGGAGATCTTGTACTTGCCGTCGCTCTTGAGCTCGAGGAAGAAGTTGGCTGTCTGGTTGTCGCCAATCTCTGGGAAGGTGACAGTGACAGGGAGAGTACTGCCATAGAGCGCCTTATTATAGAAAAGGTCTGGAGCAAGGTAGTTCATGTCGAGCTTAAGGGACTTGACAACCTCGAGGCAGATGGCTGGCGAACGGAGGGTATATAGTTCGTTGGTGATGTTGTTGGTTCCGTCAGAGACACCCATCTCGCGGAGCACTGCCGATGAACCGGAAGAGTTGCGACCACGGTCCTGCTTGAGGAGGATCTGGGCGCTCTGGGTGTAAACAGGCACGGTGCGCCAGATGTGGAGTGTCATGAGCGACATGCAGATGGCGACGGAGCCTAGGAACCACTTCCAATGAGAGAGGCAGATGAACAGCAGGTCGAGCATGGAGATGGAGCTATCGCCTTGCAGGTTCTGCTGCGCACGTACTACTTGCGGACGCGCCGCGGAATTGTAATTTGTTTGCATTGTATTGTGTTCTTTTTGTTTATTTCTATTTATATTGTCTCACACAGATTTCACAGATTTTGAAGGATTTTAAAAAGTATTCTCTGATGAATCAGAGTTATATCTGGTATTCTAATCAATTATGCAAGTGAACTTTCAAATTGCTTATAATTTCATCTATGATGATTGTGTCCAATCATACTATCTTATGTATTTATCTCACACAGATTTCACTCACACGGATTTGGTCTCACATAGATTTCACAGATTTGGACGGATTCTTTATATATATTATCTTATAAGATCTGTGTAATCTAGCGAAGCGGGTGTGGGCTACTTGGTAAGAAGGACGGCGATGGTGGTGCCGAGGGAGATGAGCGATGAAGCGAGGGATATCCAGAAGGTTGGGGTGAGCATGCTGTTGCCATTGATGGTAGAATCGTTGGCGCGCTTTTGGGTTGGCTCAACATAGATGATGTCGCCTTGCTTCATGTAATACACTGGAGAGTTGACAACAGATTCCATAGAGGTAAGGTCAACTTTATACACATTCTGTACATTGCCCTCGGTACGGAGCACAGTGATGTTCTTACGCTTACCCTGGATGGAAAGGTCGCCAGCCTTGGCAATAGCATCGAGGATGGTGAAACGATCACGGTCGATAGCAATCTCACCGGAGCGGCTTATTTCTCCCAAAGCATAGACACTGAGATTAGCATACTCCACAGTGATGATAGGATCTTTGATCATCTCGGTAGAGATAAGGCGGTCCTTGAGGTCGCGGGCGAGTTCCAGACGGCTCATGCCCGCTACAGGGACTGTCCCGAGGACGGGGAAGTCGATGGTACCATCCTCAAGTACGGTATATAGAGGCACATATCCATTGCCGCCACTGGCATCGGTAGTACTCGACTGCTGACCAGCGCGGCGTGTTGTGGTGGTAAGTGTGAAGAGGCTTGCGAGCTGTGGATCTTTGCTGCTGACAACGATAGTAATCTTGTCGCCTGGTTGGAGTTTGATCTGCTGTTGCTCGGCGAGCTGGATAGTGGTCTCTACAGGAAGATCCTGAAAGTAGGCTACTTCTTTCGCTGGTTGACATGAATAGAGTGCTGTGAGAAGCACTGACATCGCTAATAAACGCTTAAGTTTCATAATGTATTGTATTTTTTTGTTTATCTATGAAGTGATTCATTCTGTAATACGCCATCTGCGGAGTGGCAGATATGTACAGAGAACTTGCCCTCGAGGTATGGGAAGGCGGCGAGGTACTCCTTGGTGACTTGCTCACGGATGGAGTCCTCGTAGGCTGGGTCGATGAGGGCCATGCAACAGCCTTTGAAACCGGCGCCACTGAAACGACCGCCGTAGATGCCCTCAGTGTGACACATTATATCATATAAGGTCTTGAGTTCAGGTGAACCTGTCTCCCAGTTGTAGATACTGCTCCATCCACTCTCGGTGGAGAGACGACCGTACTCCACGATGTCACCACGGCGCCATGCCTCGGCGGCGGCTTCTACACGGGCGTACTCGGTGTACCAGTGTTCGGCACGCTTTGCCCAGTTTTCAGGGAGACGGTCGCGGTACTGCTCGAAGACTTCGCGTGGCACATTGCGGAGGTTTGCATCCTGGAACTTGCCGTATTCTATGCCGGCATAGGCCTGCAGGGCATAGGCGGCAGAACGGGCTTCGTCGACACGCATATTGAACTTGCTACCAGCGAGGGTGCGCTCTACACCACTGAAGAAAATTGCGATTTCGAACGGAAGTTCGGACGATGACGCGGCGGAGCCGAATGGGATGAGCTCGTACTTGTCGGTTTTGGTGTCGAGGTAGAGCAGATGGTCTTTCTTTGAGAAGACCTCACAACTCTGGTCGAGTTTGCCGCTGTTGACACCGACATAGTCGTTCTCGGCACCTACGGACATCTGTATGAGTTCGAGTGGTTCTGGGTGGATGTTGTTAACAGCGCAGATGGCCTTGAGATATACAAGGACAACGGCAGCAGATGACGACAGTCCACCGATAGGCAGTGAACCTTCGATGACACCGCTGATACCATTGGTGAGTGGGTAGCGCTCAGCGAGTTTGAGGGTGGCACCACGGAGATAGTCGGCCCAGTCGTTGCGTTTGTAGCGTGGTATGTCGCGGACATGCCACTGTGCGCGTTTGCCGAACTGCAGTGAGCAAAGCTCTACGACGCCGTTGAGTTTCGGACTGTAGGCGATATGGATGCCTTTGTCGATGGCGAGACCGGTGATCTTGCCGAGGTTGGCGTCGCTATGTGCGCCGACAGGGCACACGCGGTAAGGGCAGAACGCCAGTGCTTCCGGTGCGCGGTGGTATATCTCGAGGAATTTATCTTCGCAAAGCATGAAATTTCAATATTGATATGTTGAAATGTTAAAAAATCATTTGAGACACTCAAGAAGTGGGATGATTTTTTTCGATATTTTTTCGGAGAGGTTGCGGGTGAGGGCGGTGTGGCGGTGGAGGTCGGAACCGATATATGTGTAATAACCTTCCTTGAGGAGCTTGATGGCTTTCTTCTCTGCTGTAGGACCGTACTGACCTGCGAGGGAGAAGAGGTTCAGCTGGAACTTCACGCCCATATGCTTCAGATGCTTATACGCCTTGTCGTCCATGTAGATGTAACGCTCTGGATGAGCGAGGATAGGGTAGTAGCCGGCTTTCTTTATCTCTTCGAGGGTCTTGTAGAAGCCCATCGGTGGTGTGAAATATGATGTCTCAACGAGGATGTTGCTGCCACTGTGAGTGAGGAGGTCGCGATTGCGGAAACGCTCCTCGAAAGTGCCATCGAGCATATACTCTGCCGCGAGGTGGAGGGTGATAGGACCGTCGTAGGCAGCCTTCAGTTCTGCAAAACGCTCCTGGAGTTCGGCTGTTGTGTTAGGAATATCCTCCATGATATGTGGTGTGAGCCACACGGTGGTAACGCCATGTGCCTCGAAGTCGCGAAGAATGGCGAGAGAGGATTCCATGTCAGGCACACCATCGTCGACACCCGGCAGGATATGCGAGTGAGCGTCGGTGAGACCGTTGAGGATTCCGCTGGAAGAGAGAGTTTTTTTGAATAGATTAAACATGGATTTTAACGATGACG
>JAUNIK010000205.1 GCA_030523505.1 Prevotellaceae bacterium
TATGAACCAGCATAGATGCCATCAGCACATCGGGATTATTTTCTCTGATGATGTTCAGCAATTCCGGCAGGCAACCGTTTTCCTTGTTCTTCTTCCACTGAGAATAGTCTGTGGCATATTGGCTGACCTGGTGAATCACAATCACATCCCACGGTTCGGAAAGTATTCGGGCAAACACCGAACCATTGGTATATTTGCCTTCGGCAACCGTTGTTGACAAATCGCCCAGGACCTTGGAATAAGTATATTCAGTGTAGTCGCTTCCGTTATAACACTGTGTCCATGTGAAGAACGATGCACCACCGCGAACCAATCGATAGTAGCACACATGCCTCATGTCCATTCCCGCAGCCTTGGCTATTCCATTGAGCAAGGCAGTGGCGTCCTCGGTGTATGAATTGCCTATATCGAGAATTCTCAATGTATCGGCAGAGAGCACAGCATCGACTGGTCTCATGCTACCCAGCCATTCCATGGCCTGCGAATCCATGTAGGACTCGTCGTCAGAGCATGACTGCATACCGATGGCAAGCAGCACGAGGCATAGAATGTGGGATAAGTATTTCATACTTGCGGCGTTATATTTCTTCTATTGAATAGTCAATTTGTTCCTGATCCTCACGACGCTGAACATTGCGTTTGAGCACTCGTAGTGGTTCTCCACCATGAACGCAGAACGGTTCCATTATCTTGTTTCCGCTACGGCTCACAACGGCACGAGCAGCGAAAATGGCACGATGTGGGGTTTCCACACTATGCATAACGAGGCAGCCGGTGCCAAACCAGTTGTTGTCGCCAATGACGATTTGTCCATGGCTCTTGGTGTAGCGCTGCTTTTCTATATCGTAGAGTGGATGGCAGTTGGTATCCATAATGATACTGTTCCATCCAACACGGACTTCCTTTCCAAAGGTGATGCCACAAGCGGAAATGACCTTTATGGCTGCTGCTGCACGGAAATCATCGCCGAACACAACATTGCCATTCTTCTGGATGAGGAAATAGGTGTCGCCACCGATTTTGGCTGTTCCCTTGAACACTACCCTACCCTCATTGTACCACGAGATTCCATTGTCGGCCCAAGCATTGGAATAATGCCAACCGAGTTTTATCATTCCAAAGGAAATCTTCTCTGCATCAATCCTTACTTCGCCCTTCAAACGGTTGAACTTTGGCTTGCGAACAAGTATAGGCAACCTAACTGCCTGACGGAGAGGCAGATAACGAAGGTTGAATATGACCGACTGCAGGAAGACATGCAACCAGAAGTCTAATGTAAGTAGTATTCTCATTTCTTATCTTTTCGGGGCGCCACCGCCCTCGGCTTTTTCTATTTCAATAATGTTTTAATCTTATATACATCCTTCCATCCGGTAAGTATTCCCACCGTTTGCATCACAAAGATTTTGCGATAGGCAGGGATAAGCATATTGGCGAAGAACCCTGGGAAGAGACCGGTGATGACACTGCTCACGGCTGCTCCCATAACTCCATAGCGAGGGATAAGTACCAAATTGAGACCAATACACACGGCACAACCGATGAGATTGCGTATGACTGCCCATTTCTGGATATGCTCCACGATGATCATCTGGCCTGATGTCTGTGCAAGGGCAACTCCCGCCAATCTGAGCACCAACACCTGGAGCACCGGCACTGAGGCAAGATACATCACACCATAGGTGTAGCGGATGAGCGGATAACTTATGAGACTCACTGTGATAGCAATGATGATACATCCCCAAAGCGACAGATTCATGAATATCTGGGCTTTCGCCTTATATTGTTCAAGGTCCTGTTCGTAGTTGCGCACAAGAACCGGCGTGATGGTTTGCGATAGGATGGTCGGTACAAACACACATACATCGGTGAACGACACTGCTATGGAATAGATTCCGACAGCCGTCTTATCGAGCATATTGCCAAGCATCACGGCATTGATTTTAGTATAAACAATCACTGCGGCTCCGCTCAGCAACATCGGAAAGGCTTGCTTAAGCATATATCGCGCCAAGGGAGCATCCCACGACCACAGACGCATAGAGCCAATCTTCGCACGGTAACTGATGGCATATCCTGAGGCGAGAAGCACTGCATCCAGAAGCACTGCAAAAATGAACCATGCCAATGGGGCGTGCAACATAAGCAGGGCAACCTTGAACACTATTCCAATGACTGTGCGACTTATCTCGGTCTTTACAACATATTCATTCCAGATGATGGAAGTGAAATAGTTGCGCGCCACATTCATTGTGTTGAGCAGCATTGAGAGCGAATACATCATCACCATCAAGCGGGTGAATCCGTCGGCCTCAAACAGAAACATCGTCAATGCCACAAAGGCGATTGTGATAGTTGCAGCGACGAGTTTCAGTCGGAACGCTGTTCCGATGATGGCATCCTTGCGCTCGGGAGTCTTTGATTCTTCGCGTATCTCTATACTGTCAAGCCCGAAGGTGGCAAATATCTGGAACAACGCCACATAACTGATGACATAATTCATCAGGCCATACTGCTCGGGACCAAGATAACGCGCCACGAAAATACCGACGAGCAGGTTGCCGACAAGAGTCACAATCTTGCCTCCGACAGCCCATACAAGGTTTGAGACCACCTTGCGTTTGGTGGCCGACATCCCTATTCGATCGATTATTTTCGATAAAATGCTCATTGTGCTTCAGTTTCTTTTTGTACGGCTTCTGCCAGCATTCTCATTCGTCCCTGACCAAGTCCATAGGTGAACACCACCAATGCCATGAGCATATAGATGAAGATATGCGACACATTGCCCATGAGAATGAAATTAGAGAACTGGAAACAGACGATCGGTGCCAGTTCATCTTTCTTTAAGGTAAGTCGCAATGCAAGACGGAAGAACGAAAGGGTGAAGAAAACATACATCAATAGTCCTATGATGCCATAGTCATACAGAATCTCGAGATAGTCGTTATGAGCGGAATAATGAATCGTTGAATCCACCAACACCGCATTGTAGCCATTGCCAACGAACCATCCGATGCCATCCTGCGAGGCAATCATATCGATTGTCTTGGAATAAACACGGTCGCGGTTACTTCCTCCATCCTGACCGACATTCTCAAAACGCTCTACAAGAGTCATCCGTTCGCCTTCGACTTCCTGAGAGCCAAAGAACAGGAAGGCGGCTGCCAATACGCTCAATACCACCACGAGAATCGTAAACGCCTTGATGATATTGTAGGAGCGAATCTTCAGATACACCATGAAATACACTATCAATCCGATGACCAACGCTGCCGCTCCACCTCGCTTCATAGAAGACAGAATGATGGCAAAGGCCACTACGATGAACAGGATTTTCCATTTCCACTGCTTGACCAGGAACGCCAGCGGCAAGGCGAAAAGCAAATAATAGGAAATACCAAGATGTTCGAGCTGAAGGTTGGAGATGCACATCAGAAGTACTCGGAGGTAGGTTATAGCCAGCATGACAAACACTACCACGATGCAGCGTTTCTCCCATAGGCTCATCTCGTTGACCGAATACCATCGGTATGTGCCGACCATCACCAATACCAGCAGCACATGCATACTCATTCTAATGATTCGCACCACCACAGAGATGTCGCCTTTTGGCATAAGGACGATTATGGCAAGCGTGTAGAGTATGAACAAAGCAAAGACTGTGATGCCGAGCGGTGGCGCCTTGAATCGGAACGAGGGGTTAGGCAAGACCATAAGCGACCATACCATCGTGGCAAACAGGATTCCGATGCCCGTGATTCCCGAATAGAGAATTGCCATGATATTCTCCTGGGTGTACATAAAATCACAGACACCGATTCCGAATGCCAAAATAGCACACAGGAAATACAGTCGTATTATGAGTCGCTTACTGAGCACTGCTTTTACTGATTTACAGGATTTGCGTTTACCACTATGCTACGGAATACAATGCCGACAGTTCTTTTCTGACAATCCAGATGCTTGTACCTATAGTGGCGAGGATGAGCATGAACGCCACGAAGATCATGCGCTTTGGCGAAGAGGCTTTGAGGGCGACGGTTGGCGACTGGAGGCGGGTGAAGGCTGGAGTTGACTCCTGAACCTTAGCCTGGGCAGCCTGCAACTGGGTATTCATTGCGTTGTATGCGTTATACTTCAACTGCATATCGTTCTCCAAATCCTCGAGTTTTGCCTGTGAACTTGGGAGCGACACATCAGTGTGCGAATCGGCATAACCGGTATAGAGACGTCGCAGATGCTCGTATTCAGCCTTTGCCTCCTTCGAGAGTTTTGTGTAATACTCAACATCCACACGCGCCTTGCTTGTACGATATTCGGTGATGAATCGCTGCAGACGTGCACTGACCGAATCGGCAAGGGTGGCTGCGATGAGCGGATCCTGGGCTTTCACAGAGATGGTGAACACCTCGGTTTTCTTGTCAACACTGCATCCTATGCTCTGCTTCAACACTTCGACGAGTCCCGACTGGCGTCGTGTCATACGGAACGGATTGATGCTCGTGCCTCTCTTTCCGGCAATGGATGCTGGCTCTGGCTTGGCGGTGAGTTTTGCTATCTTGCGCTTTGCCCAACGCACTGGCCATGTGTAGAAGGCGTATTTCTGATGTTTGTCGAGGTAGGTGTAGAGATCGCAGGTGAGGTCGCCATCGGCTGTGGTGACAGGGATATCGAAGAGGCTCACCACGAAATCGTTCGATGAAATGAGATCTGGGTAGAGCATCGGATAGATGGCGTCATTGGTGGCACCACCGAGGTTGATGCCGAAACTGCTTGCCAACGAACCCAAACCGCCGGCTGCACTCTCGCCAGCCACTTCAGGAGCGAGTACCACAGAAGAACTGTAATAGCGTGGCTTTGGCAAGATATACAGGCATGACAAAAGGAAAGTGATGACCCACACTTTCAGGAAGAGTTTCTTCTTTTGAAGAATCAGCGAGAGCATCTTGCCCAAATCGATTGTATCTTTATTCTCTGACATTTCTTTTATGGGAATTAAGGGGAAACTTTGAGGGGTTATTTCAATGCAGATACTACCACAGCACCAAGGGTGGCGAGGGTGGCAAGCATGCTTGAGATGAGGGTTACATTCTGTGTAGAGTTACTTGTCGTGTTACGCTCTGGGAGTACGATCTCACAGCCTGGCTCGACCTTGGCACCTTGGCGCACCATTGCCGACGAACCGTTCTGATAGATGATATATGCCCACTTGCGGTTCTTTGAGCCGCGAGCACCTGCCTGACCCATATAATAGCGTATGCCCTTGCCTTCGGTGTATGGCACTGCGTTTGGATATGGCACATTGCCCGATACCTTTACAGTGTTTCTTGTTTCCTCGACAATGAGGCGGTCGCCATCGCGAAGGATCACATCATCAGCGCAACCTGGCTTTGTGAGCGATTTCTCGAGGTTTACGGCGAGTTTATAGAAGTCATTGCGCATCTGCTGCTCTACGAGGAGGGAGTCGGTGATACGCAACTTATCGTCGTTTGCCATCTGTCC
>JAUNIK010000206.1 GCA_030523505.1 Prevotellaceae bacterium
CTGCCCTCTGTGTTGCTTTCAGCGACATTGAGTCTGCACTCGGCATAGTTTAAGCGAGCTTAACTCTGCACTCGTTTGAATCAATGTTGCATGTTGCCTATGTTAACACATAAAAATCGATAATTTCGTGAGATTCGTGTTCAAAAAAAACAACGCGAATAGAATTTTGTTCTCTTCTAAGCAAACAAAAAGCCCGAGGATTTCTCCTCGAGCCTTCTTTTGTTTTATAAGTTGTATCGGTTTTATTTTATAATAACCTTTTTGCCATTTTCAATGTAAATGCCCTTCTTCACGCTCTGTATCTTGCGTCCCTGCAGGTCGTAAATGTTTTCGTTTTCAGCCTGTATTGAGTTTGTCGATACAGCATCAATTCCATTAACATCTCCACCAACAATAACAGTGAATGTATAATCCTCTGGCTTTGTCTGCGACTGGTCTGGACGTGTCATCACGATGTTCTTCAGAGTGATGTTGTAAACACCTGGGGCGAGGTCCTCATCGAATGCGAATGGCATATCGAGGATGGCACCTGATTCACCAAAGAACACATCCTGTGACATAGAGTAAACCATCACGTTCATAGAACCGTCAGCATTCATACCTGCATCTGCAGTATGGTATGAAGCGTCTGTACGGTTAGACTCAGTGTTGAATACAGGCTGTTCGTATTTCTTATTGCCAAGAGCATCGATAGAAGAAGCCCATGAGATACCCTCAGGGAATACCACATCACACTGGAAGGCTGTGAACTCTTCATCGGCATTGTTCATACAGAGATGAGCATTTGCTTTCAGTGTGCCTTCCTCAACAGAGAATGAGTCTGCAATGAGTTTGCTGTCGGAACGAGTAGCGAGAAGTCTGCCTTCCTGCATTGTGTTCATAGGCTTTGCAGAGCTGACGCCGCTGCGGATGATTGAGATAATACCTACGATATCAGTGATGTTGATTACGCCATCACAGCTAATATCAGCTGCGTCATAGACAAAGTCGGGACTAGCGTTACCACGGATGTAGGCAATAACCGCAACGATGTCAGTGATATTGATATTGCCATCACCATTAGCGTCCCCCAATTCATATTTTGGAATTGTCAGTCTACTTACAACCTTTGCAACATTCTTCTCTTTCTGATTTATATCTGTCATTACGATGTTGCGGATGATGAGATTGTAGTCGGTAGCTTCCATATCCTCAGAGATCTCAAGTGGGAGAGTCATGAGGGCACCGTCGGTTCCAAGTATAGATTCGAGATCCATTGAATAGACTATGATGCTATAACTACCATCTGCATTGATAGCGATTGGAGAGATAGTGTGGTACGAGGCGTCAGTACGTTCTTCGTTGAAAATTGGGAGGATGTAACTGACATTGCCACGTTTGTCTGTAGTTGTCTTCCATGATACGCCTTCAGGTAGATATACATCGCACTGGAATGCAGTGATGTTCTCCTGTGCACACTTCATGTTCAGTTCGAGGTTGAAATCACCAGCACGTTGCTCAACATCATTGAAGTAGAGCACATTAGGATACACAGAAATATCTGTGCTTGGTTCTAAGCTTGTAGGCTCATCACTAGCATTAGAAGAAACGGTTACAACACAACTGGCAGAGAGGTTCGTTCCATCAGTTGTTGTAGCATTGATTGTTGTTGTGCCTGTAGTCAATGCTGTAACAATGCCATTCTCTACAGTTGCAACATATTGGTTACTGCTACTCCATGTTACTGATTTTTGTGTCGTACCATTCGGCATAACGCTTGCAAGCAATGTTGCCGTCTCACCAGGTTTGATAGTAATTGAAGAGTTGCTTAGTGTTATACCTGTTGCAAGTACAACATCATCCCCTTTTGAAATATTAAGATAAGGATATTCTCTACCCTCCTGAATTAACCATGTGTTGCCCATGTCCCAACCTAGATTCATGTAGAATTCTGATGACATGAGCTCTGTTTCAGTCTTTGCTATACCCTCAATATTATCATCAGTCTTGCGTTGTGGAACATTGTTCAGTGAAACCTGCATTGTGTTTAAGGCGTAATTATTCATATCAGGCTCATTACAACCATTCTTGAAACCGCCAACAACACGACAGCCCCATGATGACTGTGCTGTCAGCGAAATAATGTTATTCAGCGCAACACTGTTTGATAGCGACGCACTGGTTCCATCTAGTTCCCCGACTACACCGGCACCATACATGACACCAGTAACATCACCCTGTGCATAGCATTTGTCAATAGAACCATATGAATAGCCGACAAGGCCTGCTGTGTAGAGGGTTCCGCTTGTTGATGCTGTGCTGTAACAGTTCGTTATGGAATTTGTTGAAATTCCAACAAGACCACCAGTATAACTATTGTCACCAGACGCAGAAACTATTCCAAAAGAAGCACAGTTGCTTAAAACAACATTTGATTTTCCTATCAAACCACCAACATTACTTTCACTTCCTGTGGATACTATTTCTAATTCAGATAATGCTTGTGTGAAGGTTCCGCCATCAGCATGTCCAACAAGACCTCCAACATTTGACACATTTCCAGTAGCATTAACAATGGCTTCTGTTCCGCAATAATCTAAGATTACATTCTTTGTATGACCAGCAAGTCCTCCTATATTTGCACCAGCAAAACTTGTAGAAACAACGCCTTGATAAAAAACTTCCTTTAGTGTTGAATTTTCAGTATATCCAACGACACCGCCAATCTTCTCGGTTCCTTCAGCATTGCCGAGAACCTCGCAGTTGATGATCTGACCATTATACATTCTTCCAATGAGAATGCCTGTGTAGTTACCACCTCTGACATATTTATCTTTAGCCACCTCTACTTTAAGGTTCTTTATATATCCAGCTGAATAGTTAGAGAACAAACCGTTATAATCATCGGTAGTGTTAATCCATAAACCTGTTATCTTATGATTGTCACCATCAATGTATGTTGCAGCAGTACTGTTGCGACCTATTGGCTGCCAACCTGTTGTTGGGGAGTTTTCGCGAATCCAGTTGGTAAGATCAATGTCATTCATAATCCTATAATATCCCGAGTTGCTTGCTCCTTGTAGGTCTTCTGCACTGTAGATGCGATAAGGGTCTGTTTCTGTACCGCTGCCAGGGTATTTCACTGTTGCTGAAGTGAAATATGATGGTGTAATATTGTCAACATCGGCATAAAGCTGTACCTGTGCACCGCTTTGAAGTTCCTCTGTAGTGAAAGACCATTGGTTGCCAATGCACTGTGTCGAAACAGGTTCGCGATCCTTATAGTACATATAGACGGTACCACCATCAAGGCTCTTCCCATGTATCTCTGTAGCGTGGCTCACAAGCGAAGACTCAATAACTGGAGGAGCTGCCTGATATTTCTTGTAAGGATAACATTCTGTTTCGAGAATGTTCCAGTTTTCATCGAAATTCCAACCCCATGAAACATAGTTCGCTTTTAGTTTCAGCATCGAAGGACCAACACTAGTTCCGTTCTGTTCATCGTCTACTATGTCTTGTGCTACTCCGCAGAGCATTACACTTGTTTGTGTTAGGGCACGGTTGCTTTCTTGTGAGCCAAGAGCACCAATGACTACGTTTTCCCCACGACTGCCATATATACGTCCAACGTTTGACGAAGAAGCACTAATGTTGGGGTTGGTGGCAACATTTGATTTGATGGTAAGGGTGAATGTACTATTGCTTACACTCGTTCCTGTTGCAGTACCAGCTATGCCGCCAACATTATTGCGTCCAACAATTTTTGCATAGGAATAACAATTTGTTATATATCCAGCATCCTTTAATCCCACGAGTCCGCCTACGTTGTCGTTCCCTGATATGCTACCACTGTAGTAACTATTGGTGATATCTGTGCTGACAATGTCTTTGTAATATTTATTCCAATGATAATAGTGTACTTGGGGGCCATTATAATGTGGATGACTAACATCTTCACTACGATATGAATTTGCCGTTTCATCAGTTCCGATTAATCCACCTACCCAATCCATACCTGAGATATTTGCAATACTCAAGCAATTGGACATTTTTGGGTATGATGTGTTACCATTGGTAATTTCATTTTTGCCACAATAGGAACATTCACTATATGGTTGATCATTTTGGTTGAGGACAGCTCCTACTACGCCACCCACAAAATTTATGCCCGTGATATCACCAAAGTGGCTACAGCTTTCCATTTCTGCTATGCATCCTCCTTTGCTGAGTCCCAAGATACCGCCAGTTTAATCGCCGTCATTATTATTTGTTCCCTTATGATGACAATTAATAAAAATATTATTGAACGACTCCGCTACACCGCTGATACCGCCAATAGTATTTTCACCTTTGATATTTGCCTTAACGGTACAATTATTCAGTGAACATCCATGAATTGACCCTATCAGTCCTCCAGCAAGTCTTACTTTTGCAACAATAGAACCGTTATAAGTACAATCTGTGATATAGCAGCTTTCCACTGTTCCTCCTATACCGCCAATAGTTCCATATTCGAAAATGCTACCAGCTTTAGATTCCATGTTGCCTGTTACATCGCAATCCGAGATTGTGCTTCCCTCACGCATGTAGCCCACGATACCTCCAATGTCGCATAAACCAGACAGCTTTCCTGTTATCTCAACATCGCAGTTGGTAAAAGAACAATCGCCATACGACGTACCACAGAGAACGGAGACATAATGATGACCAGTTACATTTGATGCCTTGATTGTTAGGTTATTAATTTGTGCACCATATACATAACCAAAGAGACCAATGTTGTCATAGTTTGGACGATTAATCATCAATCCGCTAATGGTATGACCATTTCCGTAGAAAACACCCTTGAATGGGGAAGACTCCACTCCGATTGGAGCCCAACCTTGAGAAGGGTTGTTCTCTGCAATATAACCGGAAATATCCAAATCCTTCTGGAGTTTAAACACTACTCCTTCTTGATTTAGGAAGTTAGCTAACTGAGCCAATTGATTCTCATTATAAATGAGATAAGGACTGCTTTCTGTTCCATCTCCCGATCCAGAGAATTGTGCTGATGCCCATAAGGTGTTGAGCATGCAAGCAATTACAAATAAAGTCTTTTTCATAATTGTTTTGTTATTGTTATTTGATTGCATTATTAATTCAATATTTCCCTATCTAAAATCTTATAATTATCATCTGTCCAGAACATTTGCCCAATTTGTATTGCAAAAATACAATCTTTTTTTTTAATTACATAAAAAAGTAAAAAAAATGTTTCTTCGCATAAAAAAAACTAAATATGCATAAATCCCTGCCTTCCATTATCCTTATATATTAATAAGGTGTAGGAAAGCAGGGATTAATATTCTGTGTTCAGGATGGCTTACATATCAGCGTCGTCCCATACGCCACTCCAGTCGTCTGTGAATTCCTTTGTCTGGGCTGTGTCACCGTTGTCGCCTGTACCACCACTGCTGATAGTTACAAGCAATGACTCGCTCTGCATCTTGCGGACTCCTG
>JAUNIK010000207.1 GCA_030523505.1 Prevotellaceae bacterium
CTCCCCCATCGCTCGGCTTTGCCGCTTCGCTCGTTAGGGCAGAAGAATGGGGAGGGATTTTATAATGCTTCGTATGAACAAAAATATTTCATTATGTCATTCTGTCTAAAAGAAATAAACGCTCATGAAAAAGATTATATTACCCATTGTGATGGTGTTGGTGGGACTGGCATCATGCACTACAAAGGAAAACAAAGCTGTTGAGAAAAAGAAAGGTTTCGAGCCTTTCGTAGTAGAGAACCTTGAACCGCGTCCTGACTTCTGGAAGGTTCGACCACAGGAGATTATCGACCTGTGCGAGAATGTGAAGGTGGGACACGCGGAAAAGATTGCCGAGACTCCATTGGGATTCCCTGTCTATGCGGTGTTCTACGGTGATTTCACAGAACCAGAACCGCAGACGAACTTCTCTGCCGGCAACTCATCGAGCACCATCATGTCGTACCTCGGCGAGAGATACAAAGACCCTGATGTGAAGCAGACGATAATGTATCTCACCGGTGTTCACGGTTCGGAACCGGAGGGCGTTGTGGCTGCTACAAATATGATTCAGATGCTCGAAACAGGCAAGGATTTCCGCGGACAGACCGACCAGGAACTGCTTGAACTTGCAAAGAAATATCGCATCATCATCATACCTTGCTTGAATATGGACGGCCGCTCAATATGTCCCGACCACCTGCGTGGACAACCTTACGAGGTATTCCGCAAGGCTTGTCAGGGCACATGGAAAGACGGCAGTCTGATTGGTTGGTTGGGTAGCAAGGAGTATTATCCATTGCCACTCGACAAGGTGAGTTTCCCTGGTGGATATCCTAACGGTGATGGTTACAACATCCAGCACGACTGTACGCCTGGCGATATGAAGACTGAAGAGGCTAAGGCTGTGTGCCGACTGATGGCTCGATGGAGAGTTGATTTGCTACTTAATGTCCATTCATGTGAGATTTCCTCTACGATGTTCGAGCCTGGTCTCATCGACACACCAGCACATATACAGCGTGGAAACACTCTCTACACGAAGGTGCTCACTGCCTACATGGAGGCTGGTCTGCGCGATGATGTGCCTGAGATAGAAGGTGGTGACGAGGCTGTGGATCTGACACAGTTGGCCAACTACTGTTCGGGTGCCCTCGGACTGACCGTAGAGTGTTCTTCATCATACGATGACATCCAGAATCCGAAGGTTTGCTACACCTTCGACCAGCTGATGGAATCAGCAATCATCGCCTTCAAGGTTATCATGCAGGACGGATTGAGGGAGCCGTTTAATAAGAGGTAGCCCCCCAGCCCCCGAAGGGGGAGTAATAGCGATGGCGAAAGCGATAGCGATGGCAGAAAAAGAATGCCGATGTATAGACATTATATAAAAAATCCCAGACTCTCATATGAGAATTTGGGACTTTTTTTTACTCCCCCTTTGGGGGGCCGAGGGGCTGTGGCTGGGGGGCTACCTTTCATACAAATACTCATAGGTAACAATCTCGCAACCTTCACTCTGTTTGAGATCTGTTATCAGACTGTCGAAGAGTTCGGCGGTAACCCATTTCTCATCGTCACGACCACCATGGAAACCGTAGGCGTGGATGCCCTTTACCTTCTTATCGCACTCTATCTGACTGATGAACTCATCACGGTCCTTGAAGCGTAGCATAAGCGTTCGAGGGAGGTCATACTGCGCTGACAGTCCCATCTTGTCGTTTGCGTAAAGGAAATATTTCCTGCAATACTCCTCCCCTTTCTCGGTCGATGGTTCTGTGTTATCGGCGCGGATGATTCCCTTCGGATTGAACCCATACGCTTGCAGGTCGCGCTTCACATCCCTTGTGCAAGCCAGCCACAGAGAGTCTGGACTGTCGTGTTGCGGACTACCCATATAGTGTGCCAGCACTTCACCGCCGTGATCAACGATATCGCGGAGGGTTTTCAGGTGAGTGTCATTGATATTCGACGGTATTGTTGCTGCGGAGAATGGCACATCATGCTTCCGGAACGGTTCATAGTAATACTCCAGATACTCATTGGTATCATCGTGCACAAAGACGAAATACGCCTTATCGAACTCATCCCCAGAACGAGATTCCCTACCCCCACAGCTACTCAACACAATAGCAATAGCGATAGCACAGCAGTTTATTTTATCAACGAATTTCACGAATTGCTCTAATTATTAGTTACTGAAGTTTCGGAAGTTAAGAGGAGTTACCGCTTCGCTGTGAAGTTATGAGAAGTTAAGGGACGAATGTCTCTATTGATGAGCCTTTACCGCGAGAATAACTATTGTCCTTTAACTTCCCTAGCGAGTGAAGCGAGCGATAACTTCCCTTAACTCCCTTTAACTCCTAGGTTTCGGAACTTTCGAAACTTAAATTAGTTATTACAAAGCATTTCACTACCCCTCCCCTCACGGGGAGGCCGGGAGGGGTCTTTTTTTATCTCTCTGGCACTTTGCTTGTCAACGCCTTGAGCATTGCTGCGGCCTTGCCAGTGAGCCATAGGTAGTGATCGGTTTCTACATCATCGTCGATAGGCACGAACTTCGCATGCTCTGTTGGTACAGGCACATTCTTGGCACACTTGAAGATGGCTGTTCCCTCGTTCATCTCATCGTACATCGCCACATATATCATCTCTGCTCCGTGAGAGATGCAATACGACAACTGCTCCCAATAGAAGCGTCCACTGTTGCGATCGATGGTGTCATCAGCATTTGGATCCATATTATACCACGAGAATCCTGGATAACACAATGGTGCATAGTCGATGCCGTTCGCCTTTGCCCATTTGATATCCTCGTCGATGAGTGGTGCGAACGACTGGTATGTCTTATCGTCATAGCGTCCCACAAACCAAGGCATCACGATGTCAGCCATACGGATTACCTCATGGAGTGCCTTGTCGTTGCGTGTGTCGCGGTCGAGGGTTCGCCAATAGGTAGGAACACCGAGCATCACACTGTAGCCACGGTCTTTGAGTCCCTGCACCATCTTTCGTGCGTCGTTGAGGTCATAACCCTCGCGATCAACGAAACCGTAACCCCAGAGAACAACCAGCGGTTTGCCGTTGTGATAGAGGTATGAAGGGAACTTATCATGGTCGAAGAGGTTGTATTTCTCAGCCACATCATCGATGTCGCTGAAGACATAGTCGCACATGGTAGCCGAATGACAACCAGAGAGGTCGTACATCATACAGATAGCACGGTCGTATTTCATTGCCGACTTCACTGCGTTGTCCCACACCTTTATTGACCGCGCACCATAAGACTTCTCCTCTTTATGTGAGTTGATGAAGCGCTGCATAAACACTCCATCGACACCATATTCCTTCATCCACTTGAAATGGAGGTCAACGGTAGAGAGGTCGTAGGGAGAATACATCATTGCCGGTGATCCGTCGGACATCTTGAACTTTGTTGGGTAGAGTTTCTCATATTCACGGGTGTCAGGCCAGAAGTCCATAAAGCATCGGTCGTTACTGGTGTCGCCCAGACCAGTACTCCATCCGTTGCCCGAACCATCGCCTTCGGCACTGAACCATCCCTGATAGCCAGCCATAACCAGACCACGGTATGAGTTATACTGTTTGTGAACTACAGGTTCTTGTTTCTTCTCCTGTGTTTTCTTAACCTTTGCCGAAGCCATACCCCCGGCGATGATGCACATCAGTGCGATAATCAAAAACTTTCTCATTTTGGATTTATGATTTTTAGAGGATTTCATAGGATTTTAGAGGAAGCGAGAGGAAAAGCTTCGCACAATAACGAAGCTATTAAAGCACCTCCCCTTTGGGGAGGATGGGTGGGGCTTTTTCATCTCGCTATACTTAATCTCATCCTTATCGCTGTATTTGAGGTTCTCGCCTGCCATGCCCCAGATGAAGGTATAGTTGCTGGTACCGGCTGCAGCGTGGATGCTCCACTCTGGTGAGGTTATTGCCTGCTCGTTGTGCAACCATACGAGGCGCTCTTCCTGTGGGTCGCCCATCAGATGGCAGATGGCATTGTTCTCAGGCAGATTGAAATAGAAATATGCTTCCATACGGCGAGTGTGGGTGTGGGCAGGCATTGTGTTCCACACACTACCCGGTGCTAGTTCGGTGAGTCCCACCTGCAACTGATTGGTGCCACCATCCTTGACACGCTCAAGAACAGTCTTGACAATCATCTGGTTCACAATGCGGTCGTTGCTGTCCTGCATCTTGCCGTAGTGGTCGCTGATGGCGAGGGCATAGCGTTTCTTGTTCTTCTCATACTTTGCCTTGTCGGTAGTGATGAGCTGGGTTACGAAAGGCTTGTATGCCGGTGCTGAGTTGATATAGAACTTTGCTGGATTGCTTGCATCATTGCTGCGGAACTCCACTTTCTGCTTGCCGCAACCAACATACAGTGCTTCCTTATACTCCATAGGATATTCCTCGCCATCGACGATGACAACGCCTGGTCCACCGACATTGATAACTCCCAGTTCACGACGCTCAAGGAAATAGGTAATCTCTGGGCCTAGTTCATGGAATGTTTCAAGACGGAGAGTCTTCGATACAGGCATCACACCTCCGTAGATGAGACGATCGTAGAGGGTGTAAGTGAGGTTGATTTCATCAGGACTCATCACCTTCGGCATCATAAACCGACTGCGAAGAGTCTCTGTGTCATAGTGTTTCACATCATCAGGATGACAAGCAGTCTGAACGGTGTAGTTCATCTGTGCATTCATTGTCATCGCGGTCATTGCAGCAACAGCTGCTAAGAATAACTTTTTCATATTTATTTTCTTTTTTTGTTCCACCATAATAATCCCATAGTCATGAGAGTGAGAAGTACTGCTCCAACATATTGCAGATGCTTCATTGCAAGATATATCATCGTTGACAGCGGACTCGAAGCGAAGTCGAGCGAACCAGCCATGAATCCATCAGGCACAGCCACCGATTTATCCTCAGGATGCGCCATCTGCACTGAATGGGCGGCATTGGTGAAGTCGGGCGACATCCATGTGACGAAGTATAGTCCGAGCGCCACAACAACCAGTCCTACGATGAACGAACGGAGCACATTGCCGTTGGTGTAAGGCAGTACCATCACGAAGACATAGAACATTCCGGCGAGTGATGCCAGAGGTAGGAACTGATTGCCCGGAAGGAGAACAGCGAGAACGAGGGTTACAGGGATGAGCAGGAGCGATACCACGAGTGTGGTTGGATGGCCGATTACCAGTGCTGGCGACATTCCTATGTAGAGTTGCTTGTCCTTACCAAACTTGCGTGCGATGAGTTCGCGTGTAGCCTCGCTGATTGGTTTCAAGCCTTCGATGAACAGTCCCGTGATACGTGGTATGAGTTCCATCACAGCGCCCATCTTGATTCCCAAACCGAGTGTATCAGGAATCTTCTCCACCAACTCAGCAGTGTTTCTGCAAGCCAAGCAACCGATGATTATTCCGATGATGACACCAAGGAACAGCGGTTCGCC
>JAUNIK010000208.1 GCA_030523505.1 Prevotellaceae bacterium
GCTTGCATACCAGTGGAATTTTACAAGATTAGCATCAAACCCAACAGGGTTGCACTTCTCAAAGGGGTTTATTTCGGTTTTTGTGAATCCAATCGTACAGGTATAAAAAAATCATGTGTCAAATAGTTATTAATATATAATTCTTAATCATTCCCAATCCTCCCCCTCACGGGGGAGTTAGAGGGGGTCTCCATTATGAAACCTCGTTATGACATTCTCGACGGATTGCGCGGCGTTGCCGCGATCTGCGTACTCATATCCCATCTCTTCGAGGCTATCGCCTTCGCTAACGGCGATGCCGAGCAGAACTGTTTCCACGGTTTTCTTGCCGTCGATTTCTTCTTCATCCTCTCCGGCTTCGTCATGAGTTATGCCTACGATGATCGCTGGCGCATGCGTACATACTTGAAAGAGGGTAGCACCGACGGCATGGGAATATGGGACTTCTGCAAACGTCGTCTCATCCGTCTGCACCCGATGGTGGTCGTTGGAGTGCTGTTCGGTGTGTTGGCATTCTGCATCCAGGGATGTACCAAATGGGACGGCTCACATGTGTCGTGGTCGATGCTTCTCGTGGGCACACTGCTCTCGCTGTGTATGCTCCCTGCTCCGGCAAACCTCGAGGTGAGAGGCAACACCGAGATATTCCCTCTCAACGGCCCTCACTGGTCGCTGTTCTTCGAATATCTGGGTAGCATCCTTTATGCTGTACTGCTCGTCAGGATGTCCACAAAGGTTCTCCGCTGGTGGGTCACCATCGCTGCCTTTGCCCTTATGCTCTTCGTGTTCACCTTGGGCGAGGGATTCATCGGCAACGGATGGTCGTCGGAACCAGCCAACCTTCTCGGTGGTGCTCTGCGTCTGCTCTTCGCCTACCCTATGGGTATGCTCCTTGCGAGGAAGTTCCGCGAGGAGAAACCATCAACGACCTCGCTCCCTGCATTACTCATCTCGGCAGTAGCACTGGTGGTGCTCCTCTCCGTACCGAGCATCTCCACCCTCACGGGCTGGGCTCACGCCAACACATGGTATCAGTTGCTTTGTGTCACGGTGTTCTTCCCGATGCTGGTATATTTCGGTGCCCGCGGAGCCGTCAGTGGAAAGCAGAAGGCGGTGGTAGGCTATCTCGGTCGACTGTCATATCCACTCTATGCCATCCACTATCCACTCATCTATCTGTATATCCACTGGATAAACACCGACCAGCATCCGTTTGGTCGTTATGCGTGGTCAACGCCGGTAGCGCTGTTCGTCATCGCCATCGTCCTCGCCACCGTCCTCGTGAAATACTACGATGAGCCAGTGCGTAATTTTTTAAACAAAAAATAGCTACGCACGGAGCCTCAATAGGAAAAATACCATCCGGGTAAAGGCTCGCCGCGCACCATTATATTTTTTCGCATATTGCGAATTTTTTGGCCATTGGGCCATATTTTCCAGTACAGCCAAGTAACGATAGTTACTGTTATTATGTTAAGCATTGACTGTTAAGAACTTGTTCTTATAAAGGCAAGGGTAAACGGAATAACAAAAAAGCAACGCTTTGGCTGTACATTTTTCATTAAAATAACAAATTTGTAACTCTGACTAAAAAGATAAAAATCATGAAAAAATTCTTTTCAATCATCACGCTCGCATTCGTTGCCACAGTGGCAATGGCACAGACTCGTGCCGAACAGCTGCGCAACAACATGTACAACAATCCGAAATATGTGATAGTAGCGGCTCATCGTGGCGACTGGCGCAATCACCCTGAGAACTCCTTGGCGGGATTCCAGAGTTGTATTGATGCTGGAGTTGACATGATTGAGATTGACGTGCAGAAAACAAAAGATGGCATACTGGTCATCATGCACGACGATACCCTCGACCGTTGCTCAAATGGCAAAGGACGTATCAGCGACCATACATACGCCGAACTGCAGCAGTTGAACCTTAAGATTGAGCATCAGGCTGCATTGACACGTCAGCGCATCCCTACCTTGGAGGAGGTCCTGCTGCTCTGCAAGGGAAAGATTCTTATCAATGTGGATAAGGGCTACGACTATTTCCAGGATATGTATGCACTCCTCGAGAAGACCGGCACCACCAACCAGGTTGTCATAAAGTCAGGCCGTTCACTCGACACTGTAAAGAAGGAAAACGGTGATGTTTTCGACAAAGTGATATATATGCCTGTTGTCGGCTTGAACGATAAGAACGCTGAGAAATTCATCGATGAGTGGATAACTGCTCATCCTGTTGCTATTGAATGTTGTTTCGGAACCTACGATACAGAAGTGGAACGACTGCTTCAGAAGGTTCGTGCTGCCGGCATACAGGTGTGGGTCAACAGCATATGGGCAAGTCTATGTGCCGGTCACGACGATGACCTTGCCGTAGAGGAGCATAATCCTGACGGTGCCTGGGGCTGGATTCTCGACCGTGGAGCAACAATCATCCAGTCCGACCGACCTATCCAACTCACTGAGTATCTCAAAAAACACAAACATCACAAAATGAAATAACAGTTAAGGTGGGTTCTATAAATTGGCTTTTTAAGATTTTTGAATTATTTGTGAGAACAGTTTGAAAGCGGATGAAGGAGCAATGCGGGCATTGCAACTGAAGTAGCTTACAAAATGGGCCACAAAGAAACAAAAAGATAAAAAAGATCAACTACCCATCAATGTTTAACATAAATCGTGGGAATTTATAGAACCCACCTTAAAATAAATATCTATGAAAAAATTCTTTTCAATCATCGCGCTCGCATTCGTTGCCACAGTGGCAATGGCACAGAGCAAACCTATCCACATCGAAGTAAACAACATGGTACCTCAGAAGTACCCAAGTCGTGTAGTCTCTGGCGGATATTTCCTCCATCTGGAAGAGGGCACCGTAGAACTGCATCTGCCTTATATTGGCGAGTCGTACTTCCCATCGTTCAACAGCGACGGTCTCAACTTCAAGGAACCAGTGACCAACCTCAAAGAGAAGACCAAAAAGAAGAAGAGTGGTCTCCGCACAGACACCAGTTTCAAGGTAGAGCACGAAGGCGCCCGTTATGATATCACCGTCACCACCTGGGAGAACGGCGAGACAGGTTTCATCACTGTCAACCCAATGAGCGGCACCTCGTGCGAGTATTCCGGGACCGAAACGAAATAAAAAAAAACGGACCCTCTCCCCTCGCGCTTAGCGCTCTTCCCTCTCCCGTTGCACTACGTCGAGACTCGGCTGCACTCGAGAATTCAAGTGAACTTGATTCTCCTCGTTTGCACGAGCCTTGCACTTCGCTAGGGCGAGGGCGTTGAAATGCCTTGTATATTGGAGGGCGCACTGTCAGAAAGAGTATCTCCGTAGCCCTCCCCCCCATTACGGGGGGAGATGGAGAGGGGCCATTTTTAAACATTTTGCTGCGACAGCGATTTTAGATTAATATTATGATGCACTCGAGGCTCATCAGAGCGAGAGTGGCATTGGCGTCAGATTCATTGGCATAAAGTTTACTTTTAGACAATGAATTTGCGACAAGGCACAAAGGCTGTAGGCCTTCATCATAATGTTAATCCATTTTCCATCATAAAAAAATCCTTCAAAATCTGTGTGAGTAAGTAAATATGAAAATACTATTTGTTTGTCATGGCAATATCTGCCGCAGCCCTATGGCTGAATTCGTGATGAAAGACCTCGTCCACAAGGCGCATCGCGACAGTGAATTCGAGATAGCCTCTGCCGCTACGAGCACCGAGGAGATAGGCAATGCCGTCTATCCTCCTGCACGACGCAAACTGGCTGAGCATGGTATCCGCTGCGATGGTCATGCGGCACGCCAGATAACCCGTAGCGACTACGACTACTACGATCTTATCATCGGCATGGACTCGTATAACCTCCGTAATATGCGTCGTATCTTCGGCGATGACACCGAGGGTAAGATCCATCTCCTGATGGAGTTCCCACAGTCTTCGGGCTCTTTCATCCGCGATGTTGCCGACCCATGGTACACCGGCGACTTCGAAGCCACCTGGCGCGATGTCCTGGAGGGGTGTACAGCGCTATTAAAGAAGACCCTCTCCGCCCCATAAAGGGGCACCTCCCCCATGATGGGGAGGAATTCTAATAGTCTTGTGAGCGGAGAAGGGATTTATAACAAGATTTACGCTGGATTAATCTCGCCGTTTAAAAAGGATATAAAAGCCCTCCCCATTATGGGGGAGGTGCCCGCAGAGCGGGCGGAGAGGGTCTCCGGGGGGAAAGGGGATTACCACTCCCTGAACTTCCTCAACACAAGCCCACCTATCTGCGCATGGATTGACTCCGGGAGTGGAGGCAGACAGTCGGGCACAGTGAAATCAGTGATCGTGTCCTTGTCTTTCATCTCTTCCTTTGCCTCGTCCTTGTTAAGGGTTGTTATACTGTTCACAACAAGATCTGACTGTGTCTGAATAGGCACTACCACACTCTTCTTGCTCCACTGGAACTCCTCTTCTCTGTACTGACGCACTGCCACGAGGGTGGAATACGAACTGGAAGGGGAACTGTGAACCCAGTCGATGACGCTCTTCGTTACCTTATACTTCAAACCAAACACACTGATGCTCGTCCTGTCATTAAACTTGATGTTATCGATAACCGAACGATACAATCCGTTTTGGGCAATATGCATTATGCCATCCTTCACCACAGTCTTGCCATGCATTGCTCCCACAAAGATGGTATCGCCCTGTACTCTACTGCTATCGGTGGATTGCAGATGGTGCACTCTGTTGAAATCGAGCAGTGGTAGGAATTCCATCTTGATAGAGTCGTTGGCAGCGTTGCGCAGATCCTGATGCTCATACTGTCGGCAAGCCCTGACAATGCGCTTGAACTTCTTCGTTTTCAGGTTGTAATAGTAATCTACCATACCCTCACGATACACCACCACCCGATTGAAATTTTTGACTACATCGCGGAAAGTGGCTGACATCTTCATATAGTCGGCCTTATCCACCACCACCTCTGCCAGTTCGTATGGCTTTGCCTTCAGCAGAATCTCGCCCTTGGCAGTCTTGGCATCAACGGTCATTGGCTCGTACGACAGCATACTGAGAGTCAGAGTTCCGTCGAGTGCTTTCACCCTGCCGTTCTCGTTGCTAATGGTAAGCAGTGTTCCATCATCCCCGAAGACATACACCCCCGATAATGGTTCGCGGCTATCCGCATCGACGATAGTGAACTGTGCCCTTGCCCCCATCGCTGAAGTAAGCATTATAACTAAAGAAAATATTGTTTTCATCTCACTTATTCATTTCTATGCGTACAAAATTACTAAATATATTTCACACACACGCACATTCCCATGAAATCTTACACTAATGTCCGGTTAAAATTTCCCGACCTGTACGGTTGAAGATTGAAAAAAACCGTAAAAACCCCTTGTGCTTATGTCGAGCCTGTTGGCTTGCTGCTATGAGCGCTTCAAAATCCTTGTATGCAA
>JAUNIK010000209.1:0-4741 GCA_030523505.1 Prevotellaceae bacterium
AAAAGAACAGTATTAACTATTTCCTTGGCGCTTGTTGCGCTTATTGGTTTCTCACAGAGCAAAACCGTTGCTCATCGTGGTTATTGGCAGACCGACGGTTCTGCACAGAACTCGCTCACTTCCCTCCGTCTGGCAGCAGAGGAAGGTTGCTGGGGTTCGGAGTTTGATGTGTGGATAACAAAGGACGGCGTGTGTGTTGTCAACCATGATGCCGATATCAACGGTGTGCATATCGAGAGTGCCAATTTCTCCGAGATTCGCGATTTTACCCTTGCCAATGGCGAGAAGATTTCTTCTCTGGAGCAGTATCTGTGGGAGGGTTGTCATTACCCTGATATGAAGCTCGTGCTTGAGATTAAGCCTCACGCAACGAAGGCACAGGAAGACCGTTGTGTTGACGAAGTGTTGCGCTTGGTGAAGAAATATAATGTCGTTGACAACACCGATTATATCTCGTTCAGCATGAACGTCTGCGAGCGCCTCGTTGCCCGTGGTGTTGATGCGTTGAAGGGTCCTAACGGTCAGCGTAGTGGCAAGAAGATTGATGCTCCTGAGATGCATGTAGCCTATCTCAATGGTGATATAGCTCCAAAGGACATCAAGGCCCGCGGTCTCACTGGCATCGACTATGAGCAGTCGGTGTTCGAGAAGCATCCTGAGTGGATTGCTGAATGCCATGACCTCGGTCTTACGGTCAATGTGTGGACTGTCAACGACCTCAACAAGATATGGGATTTCATCACCAAGGGAGTTGATTTCATCACAACCAACCGCCCAGTGGAAAGTTGCAAACTCTGCAAGTAGCCTCGTTGGACTATCAAGGCTCCTCCCCTCGGGAGGGGCCGTGAGGCTATTGCCTCTTCTTCAACTTCCTTACCGCATTCTCTAGACTCTCCGATGGTTCGAGGATGTTGTAATCCTTCCAGAATGTCACGTCGTTGAAGTCGGCGATATCCGATGAAAGGGTGTCGTTATGTCCAAACATGCCCTTGCTCGACTTCGGAACTGGTGACTCTTTATAGTCGGTCACCACAATCTCAGACACAACCTTATAACTGGTGGCAAACAATCGGCGCTTCCAGTCGCAGTTGAAGAGATAGATATTCCTTACATAATGCAAACGGCTGTATTCACCATCGTAATGAAAACTTACGGTGGTGGTGAGCCCCTTCGGACGGAATCGTAGTCCGCGTGGTTTCTTCACGAGCATGAATTCCACAGCCTTCGGCACATCGCTCACATCGAGTGCAGCCTCTATGCGCGTGAATGCTATGCGTTCCATATCAATATATATTGTTCCGGAATAGAGTGGATATTCGCGGAATCCTATGGCATAGAAACTTATTACAAACTGTGGACGACCATCGATAATCGTTCCTTCCTCCATCTTGAAACGGTAGGCAGGAATGTCTTTTTCGTAGAACAGAATATCGCGGTTTTTCACCATATCGAGCAGCACAGCCTCGTGCGGACCGCCCATAATCTTTATCGAAAGAGTGTCCGATGTTTTCTGGCTCATCAGGCTTCGCCCTTTTATCACCTGCACCTTGTCGCGGTCAATGTCGTGCTTATATCCCGTTTTGAAAATGCTTATCACCGCCTCGTTGATATTGGTGAAATGGTTCTTTTTCTTCACCGTCTCACGATAGAATCCAGTGAGGCATTCCTCCTTTGGCGTAAAGTTCTGCGGAATCTTTTCAAGTGCTTTCTCAATGATGTTCTCCGGTGAATAGGCAAACACCGTGTTGAGCATCACACCGTCGGCGGCAAGCCACACATTGACATTCTGCAGGTCGGGCATGGTAGAGCAGTCCACCACCGATGTCTTATGTCCCAGGGCAGAGATGTATATCATACGAGGTGTTTCCTGCAGTTTCAGTGAGAAGAAACCATCCTCGTTGGTTATCACGCTGATGTTTGTGCCACCCACATGCACTTCGGCATCGCCCATAGGCGACTCCGTCAGTCGACTCATCACATGTCCGCTGATCACCGTCTGTGCCATCCCCGCAAGTGCAAGCATCCACAGCATAAGGATTATGGTTGTCCGTCTCATTAGCATTGTATCTTTATTAATCATAAACGGGGGACTTCCAACTGTCGTGGGAGGCCTTTCGTCCCGCAGTTTCGGATATCCACTATGCAAATGTAAGTATTTTCTCTCATTCTTCCAAATATTTTGCCGTGAAATAATCTTCGCACAAAAAACATTCCCCGTCTTCGTTTTCGTTTTCGTCTTCGTTTTCTGTAGTATAATCTGTGGGTAAATTCCAAAAAATAGTGAAAGAGTTTTGTATTGTGGAGGAAATATTGTAATTTTGTTGCAGTAATACAAACAAAACAAAATCGCCTAAACGAATGAAAACCGACATTGAGATTGCTCGCGGAGCGAAACTGCTTCCAATTCAGAATGTTGCCGCTCAGATCGGCATTGCTGACGAACTGCTTGAACCTTATGGCAAATACATCGCTAAGGTGCCATACAAGACTATCGACGAAACAAAGGTTAAGGAAAACAAACTTATCCTTGTAACCGCCATCACACCAACTAAGGCTGGTATTGGTAAGACCACAGTGAGCATTGGTCTCGCTCTTGGTCTCAACAAGATCGGCAAGAAGGCTGTACTCGCTCTGCGTGAACCTTCACTCGGTCCATGCTTCGGTATGAAGGGTGGTGCTGCCGGTGGTGGTTATGCACAGGTGTTGCCTATGGATAAGATCAACCTCCATTTCACTGGCGACTTCCATGCTGTGACCTCCGCTCACAACATGATCACCGCCTTGATGGATAACTATATATATCAGCATCGCGAGGAAGGTTTTGCCCTCCGTGAGGTGCTCTGGAAGCGTGTACTCGATGTGAACGACCGTAACCTCCGTCAGATTATCACTGGTCTTGGTGCAAAGACCAATGGCGTGACCGGCGAGAGCGGATTCGACATCACTCCTGCATCAGAGATTATGGCTATCCTCTGCCTCTCAAAGGATGAGGAAGACCTCCGTCGTCGTATCGACAACATCCTCCTTGGTATCAAGGTCGATGGTACTCCTTTCTATGTTCGCGAGATGGGTGTCACTGGTTCTATCTGCGTATTGCTCCGCGATGCCATCAACCCTAACCTCGTACAGACAACAGAAAACACTCCTGCATTTGTGCATGGTGGTCCGTTCGCGAATATCGCCCACGGATGTAATACCGTCATCGCCACAAAGACAGCCCTCACCTATGGTGACTACTGTATCACAGAGGCAGGTTTCGGTGCAGACCTCGGTGCAGAGAAGTTCATGGATATAAAGTGCCGCAAGGCTGGTTTGCAGCCATCGCTCACAGTCCTCGTTGCTACAACACAGGGCTTGAAGATGCATGGTGGTGTGCCACAGACTGATATCAAACAGCCAAATGCTGAGGGATTGAAGGAAGGTTTCAAGAACCTCGACAAGCATGTACGCAACCTCCAGATGTTCGGTCAGACCGTGGTGGTATGTTTCAACCGCTATGCTTTCGACACCGACGAGGAAATGCAGCTCGTAGCAGAGCACTGCAAGGAACTCGGTGTAGGCTTCGCTGAGAACAACGCCTTCTGTGAAGGTGGTGTAGGAGCTGTGCCATTGGCAGAACTCGTGGTGAAGACTATCGAGGAACAGCCAAGTGAACCGCTGACATATCTCTATAACGACGGTGATACCATCGAGGAGAAAATCGAGAAGGTGGCAAAGAACTACTACGGTGCTGCGAAGGTTGTTTACAACAAGGCTGCCCAGAAAATGATTGAACGTGCCCGTGCCCTCGGCTTGGAGAACTATCCTATCTGTATCGCAAAGACTCAGTACTCATTCTCTGACGACCAGAAGCGCTACGGAGTACCAGAAGGCTTCACCTTTACTATCCGCGACCTTGTCATCAACACCGGTGCAGAGATGCTCGTAGCCATCGCTGGCGACATCATGCGAATGCCAGGTCTTCCTCTCCACCCACAGGCAGAGAAGATCGATATTGTGAATGGGGAAATCGAGGGATTGAGTTAGGAAGCCCCCTCCCATCCTCCCCGAGGGGAGGAGTGTTAATAGTTACAAAATACAATAAGGAGCATCCTGCGAGGGGTGCTCCTTATTGGATTTGGTGGTTCTTCCATGGGGGGAAGGCATTATTCTGTTACTATCATTTTGCCGTCGGTCAGCATCTGTCGGATAGTCTTGTCCTCGAATTGGATAACAATCTCGTCGGTGCCTTCAAAATGAAAATCTTTGATGGCTTGCTTCTTCTCAGAAAGTTCCTTATACCAATATGGCACTCCGTTCTGAGCGTTGAAGGCGGCAGTGAACGGGATGCCTGTGGCATACTCCGGATCATTTTTACGGATGGCTTTTCCTAAGTTTACCATATATATTACCCCGTCACGAAGAATAAGGTGCGAACGGCTGCCTCGACGCTCTGGGAAGGTATAGTGCCATATCAGGTTCAGGTCATCATCGAAGCACGATAGCTCATTGCGGTCGGCAATATAGTGCAGATTGTCGGAAGTGACAAGATTGCTTACCGTGCCAGCAATGTTCATGTTGTCGGGATAGACAGGAAGCAAGGCGTTGGTAGTCTGCAGGCCTACTTTATTGGTCGATGGCATTGGCATCAAGTATGAGGTGACAGCACCGCCCGATAAGCCAGCGGTCATTGCTCCCACTGCGAGAGATGTAACCATAAGTGAAGCAAGTTTTTTGCCATCGGTAAATCCACTCTTGATTG
>JAUNIK010000209.1:4751-5444 GCA_030523505.1 Prevotellaceae bacterium
AACTTATCCGACTTGCCTGTGTTCCAGTCAATGCGATACAGATTGTCTGCTGCCACCCAAGCCGAGTCGGCGTTGATAGGTTCGATGAACGACCATCCCTTGCTGTAATCCAAGGATTTTTTCCACACAACTTCGCCTGTACCAAGGTCTAATCCTCGCAGCAGTCCACTTCCCATAACCTTATACACTATGAGGATATTGTCAGTAACATATACCGGCTGAATAGGATTGCCTTTGGTTTCCTTTCCCCAAAGTTCTTTGCCAGAGTCAAGGTCAAGCACTTTTATATATCCGAGATTAAACAACAGCACTTTATCTCTTGTCATGCGCCATCCAAGGTCTTTTATCTCAATCGACCATCGTTCAGTATGGGTGAGGGTATCACGACCTGATAATACATACTTGTTAGAAGTGATAAGGTCCTGTTTGGCTACCAATTCGTAGGGAGAATCTGGGTGTTTAAGAATTGTTTCCGGACAGATGTCAGCGAAAGCCGCCATCGATATGGTGCATATCAATGCTAATACCGATAAAAATCTCTTGATGTTCATTGTTTCCAATATATAGGTATGGTTCCGTGGTTTGATGTTGTGATCCCGATGGTTTGACTTTGTCTATCCCAAGCCCTGCCACGGGCAGTTCTTCAAATAATAATATTCTTTCGAATTAGAAAGCAAGCTTTCCTTTCTCTGG